>JAJAYD010000256.1 GCA_026786345.1 Chitinophagaceae bacterium | reverse complement strand
GCGGTTCAAATCATCGGTTTGTTGACCCATACCCTGAAATAACCCGCAATCGAGCAAAACTTTTCGCCCATTATTCAGGGAGATTAAATGTTTTGAACCGGTGACTGTTTGCGCCGCACCATGAAAAGAGATATTCATTAGTTATTGTTTAAATTTTTTTTGAGCCGGGCAATAGTAATTCTATTAAGCTTTTCTTGCTGCCAGCCCCGTCAGGAATGCGGGGTCGCACTCATGTACAGTTTCAAAAAATCATCACCGTCATTCCCATCACCATCAAGCATTTGAAACATCCTTTCGCCTTGCTTTAAAACTCCAGGTAAAACTAAACTCGGCTACCACTTCATTTTGTTCGTTAAAGCCTGTTGTTTTGCAATCCACGATAACACTTTCGCCGCTGGCAATGGCCTGTTCTACGGCTTCATTAATCTTGTCGCCGTCCTTACAACTAAACATAATTTTACCCACCGCCTTTTTGTAATAAGCTCCTTCATTTTTCACCACCAACATGCTAACCGCCGGTGTTCGCTTATATAAGGCCCCCATGCAAAGTATACCGGTGCTTACCTCCGACGGCATAGAGAGGACTGCCACATAAATTGAGCGAAAAGGATTTTTATTAAACCATTTGTAACGAACACTTATGATTGCTTCCTGCTCCGTAAGCTTTTCAATTTGTAAGCCGGCAAACCATGCAGAGGGCAATTGCGTAAGCATAAAAATTTTAAACCTCAATGGGTTTGCCAACTGTTTAATAAACTCTTTGAAGTGCGGATTTGCCATAATTATTCAAACGGATCAATTTGTGATAGAAACAACAAATTAAGTATTTGCAGGCGCATATTAGGGTGGTGTATTCAAATTGTCCTTTTTTGGGGACAGGCATTAGTTCCTTTATTAGGCTCCGGTTGTGTCATATTAATTCCGGTTTATCGGAACTCACTGGTACGGTATCTTTTCATGGCGGCTTTTCCTATGCACTTTTCCATTAATTAATCATATAAACACTGCTATAATTTGACTTGCACTCTATCGGGGGAGAATAGCAAACATTTTTCAGTACATAAATCATTAATGAAGAAGAAGAGAAAGAGCAACCGAAGCATTTAAACATTTAGTAGGGATCTATGTGCTACTGCTCAAGCATTGCTATTACCAATTGATTCCATTCTTCGCTTAACGTACCAGCCGGTCTCTTTTTACCGGCTCTCCTGTACCAATAATCTGCGTTAAAACTGTTACCTTCTTTGCGGTGCAGGTAGGCGTGTATCCACTCAGCATTCTTTGTATCAACATCCTGAACAGTGGTATGCGATTTGTCCCAATCTCCCTTTGCATCAAACCATAAAGCAATCAGGTAAACTGAAATATCGTCAGGAGGCACATCGTTTCGAGGCTGGCAATAAACGTTACAATATCCATTTCATAAAAATAGTGTATCAATTTTTTACGTGAGAAAATTATAAAAAAACCACTTTACCTCTTTTACTTTTAATTAACATGAATGAGACAAACCTCTTTAAACTTCATAAACAGTACAGGGTCTATGACTACACACTAAAACATGATTTATGAAAAGAATATTTGTAACAATGCTGGCATTAATACTTACCGCCGGCGCATTTGCCCAATCAGATAATGCAAAAGCGAATAAGGCAAAAAAAGAATGGAAGCAAAAGAATAAAGGTGATAGAAAGGACATGATGAAGGATTTGAACCTAACTGAAAGCCAGCGTACACAGATGAAATCGCTTAACGAGGATTTTAAAAATAAAATGCAAAGCCTGAAAGATGACAAATCGTTAAGTGCTGACCAACTAAAACAAAAACGTTTGCAACTTACAAAAGCACATCGTGCCAACATCGAAAATATTTTAACCAGCGATCAGAAGAAAATATGGAAGGACCAGCGTGATGAGATGAAAGATGAAAGTCGCAATGGTAACAGAAGGAAGGGGAATTTTTAAAATAATAAAGAAAGGCGTAACCAGTTTGGCGACGTAACAAAAAATCTGAACCTGTCAGCCGATCAACAAAAACAGCCTACCGCAATAAACGAGAAATTAAAAGCGGATGCTGATAAAATCCGAACCAATTCCTCTCTAACCCTGGACCAAAAGAAAGAGCAGATAAAAGAGTTACATAAAGACCACAAGCAATCAATAGAGTCGTTGCTAACCAACGACCAGAAGAAACAATTGAAAGAAACAATGAAAAACAACAGGCGCCATAATCCTGAGAAGATAACCCGATAACATACACTACCTATGAAAAACGCGGCAGACCCAACAGGGTCTGCCTTTTTTTTATCTTAATTAAATAAAACTCACTTTTGCAGAGAAGAACCTGGTAATGCTATGGCGTTAAATAATGCGGAATGTGTTCTTCAACTTTCTATAATCCCTGTTGTTAACAGCAACAATTAAAAGCTAAAGAAAAATAAGATGAAAAGAATTATGTATGCTGCTTTATTCATAAGTAGCTTTTCAATTGTGTCTTGCACTAACACACCCATTGCTGAAACCAAAACCGATTCAACTGCCATGACCACCAACATTAAAGAGGAAGCAGTTACTTATACTGCCGACATGTTAGACATGAAAGGTTATGTAACCTTTGATGCTAATAAAGAAGGTAAAAGGCCTGCTGTTCTAATAGTACACGAGTGGTGGGGCTTAGGAGATTATACAAGGAACAGGGCTAAGCAGTTAGCTGAACTGGGTTACATTGCCATGGCTGTCGACATGTATGGCAAAGGCAAAACAGCAGACAATCCAAAAGATGCACAGGACCTTGCAACACCGTTTTATCAAAACCCTCAACTAACAAAAACCCGGTTTGATGCCGCTATAGAAAAATTAAAATCATACCCTCAAACCGACACAGCAAACATGGCTGCTATTGGCTATTGTTATGGTGGTTTTGTTGTTTTAAACGCAGCAAAACTGGGCGCTGATTTAAAAGGCGTTGTTAGTTTTCATGGCAACTTATCTGGCGTTCAGCCCAACAAAGATTTACTAAAAGCAGCTATACTTGTGTGCCATGGTGCGGTTGACAACTTTGTACCGGAAGCTGAAGTATCTGCATTTAAAAAAGGAATGGATTCTATTGGCGCTGATTATACATTTAAAACTTACGCAAATGCAACCCACGCCTTTACCAACCCTGAAGCAACTGCTATAGGTAAAAAATTTAGTATGCCCATTGAATACAATGCTGCTGCTGATAGCGC
>JAJAYD010000255.1 GCA_026786345.1 Chitinophagaceae bacterium | reverse complement strand
CTTTCATTAATGCGGCAGTTTTGGGTACGGCCAGCGGATCGCTGATGCCCCAGTCGGCAGCGGAGTTTACCATTATTCTTTCGGCACCATATTGCTTTACAATTTCTACCATACGTTCATTACCCATTTTTGTAAACGGGTAAATGGTAATGGCCGTCCAGAAACCACGGTCAAGCACTTCCTTCACCGTTTCCTCGTTGTTGTGATCTACAATCACCATGTCAGGCAACAACCCATGTTCAATGGCAATGTCCATACTGCGTTGCGTTCCCCTTTTTTTATCGCGGTGCGGCGTATGTATCTGCACCGGCAGGCCGGCCTCTTTAGCCAACTCCAATTGCAGGCGATAGTATTTTTCTTCAGCGTCCGTCTGGTCATCAAAACCAATTTCTCCAATACCTACTACCCCTTCTTTTAATATAAACAAAGGCAAGAGTTCCATTACCTGTTCGGCTAATGCTTCGTTATTTGCTTCGCGACTATTGAGTCCAATGGTGCAGTAATGTTTTATGCCAAACTGGCTCGATCGAAACCGCTCCCACCCTACCAGGCTGCTGTAATAATCCCTGAAACTATCAATGCCTGTTCGTGGCTGGCCCAGCCAAAAGGCAGGCTCAATTAAAGCAACGACGCCTGCATCGTACATGGCCTGGTAATCGTCGGTGGTACGGCTGGTCATGTGTACATGCGGGTCAAAAAAACGCATGCCCTTTATGCTGTCCAGGTCAACAGGGGTAGCAACTGCCTGTGGTTGGGGTATTTCGGGGTCGAATGAACTGCAACACATATACTGTTAGTTTATAATAAAGTTGATAGAATTAAATGGTATTCCACGATAGCTTTTGTTGCTGCAGTTGCTTAACCAATTCAGGGTATTGATCGAGTAACTCTTTGGCTGTCGGGTATTGGCTGGGGTAGAGCGTTAATGCTGCTGCCAGGTTCTCCTTTTCATCTTCACTTTCCAATAATTTTTTAAAATGTGGTAAAGAAGTATCGTCAATAAAATTGGCAATGAGGCGCCACAACTGTGGGTTGACCTGCCGGTGGGCAGCCCATCTTTCGTTGGCATAGTCCAGCAGCGTTACCGCCAGCTCTTTGTTACTTCTTTCATCAAGACCCACAATGCGATTGATATTTTTTTCAGTAAAAAATGCTTTTAATACCAACTGATTCCATGCCTTATCGTTCAGGTATTTTGCAGCATAGGGATTGTTGTACATGATGGCTTCGAGCACATTGCCTATGTTACTGCGTATGCCTTCGGAGCAACGTTTTTGCCATTCTTCGGGGTAATCAAAAAAAGATAGTGAGGAGTACAAAGCAGTTTGTTCGTTCATGTCGGCAGTCTTAAAAAGGCCTTCTATTTTTTGGCAATAAGCCGCTTTACTGGTGGAGGAAATTTGCTGCAACAACCAAACCCTGCAAAGCCGGTCAATGGTCCAACCATTGATTGAAAAACCATGGACCAATTTGCTTATTTCCGCTGCTTCGCCCTCAGAAATTTTTACAGGGCTATGACCAGTTTTGCGTGGGATGAATACAAAAGCCAGGTTTAGCTTTGCCGCAGTTTCTTCTTGCTGAATAAGCGTGGCCTGCTGGTTCAGCCATTGCATGGTTTCAGCAGTAATATTTTTCTCAATGATGGTGGTAAGCAATCGCTCAAATGCTGGTATCACAAATAAATGAATGAGGGTTGAAATTTAAAGTATAAAGTAATTCATCAACAGTGCACCACTAATGATCAGCAGGCCAAAAAATTCTCTTGTCTTTTCAATGTAGGGCTTGGTAGCCTGCATGCTTTCAACAATACTGGGCTTGTTGTATTTAACTACCCACTCTTTTACCCCATCTTTCTCAAAAAATAGTTTAATGGCATAGATGAGATAAAAAACCGTAGCAATAATATATACAGTGGGATAATAAACATGAAAAGCAGCCAGTCCGCAACAAATAGAAGCCACCAGGTAAATGGGCACCCACAGCAACGAATCATTGTCGTTGAGATTTACATAGGCAAACCCGGCAAAGGCAATGCAAAAGAACCCATTAAGAATCGATAAAATCATAGTTTCATTTTTTACAAGCCAGCAATCAAATGAGGATGGTAAAAATAATCAATCGTACCAAAGAATCGGTGATCCGTTTACATGATATAAATCAGGTTACAGGCTTAAATGTACAAAGGAGGACTACAGAAAGTGAAATCCGGAAAATGTTTATGACAGGCAGCATTTCAATCTAATATGGCTTTGAATGGCATGATTGTTTTAATGAGAAAAATATTATTTAACCGACTAAACGTTCATTATGGAAATTATTAGTAAGCCCCTAAACAGGATCATTTTTGTAATGATGAGCCTGTTTGTTTCAGTGATCACTTTTGCCCAGGACGCAAAAAAGGTTGATGTAAAAATTAGTACTGGCGGTGATGGTGGAAACGGTTTTTTTGCATCGCCCTGGGTTTGGGTAGTTGGCGGAGCAGTTTTTATTTTATTGCTGGTTGCCTTGCTAAGAGGTGGTAGCCGGAAAGATGCCTAAATGATTTTCCAAATATTTTAATGAAATAGATTGAGGGAAGGTTGCCTTTTGGTGACCTTCTTTTTTATTGGCTTTGTTTTGAAAATTCTTTCAACATCATTCTTTCTTTTCTCGTAAGGCTGCTCATACCTTTTTTGTGAATTTTCTCCAGTATGTCATCTATCTCCTGCTCTTTGGCTCTTCTTTTTAAATTATACCTGTCTTCTACATTCAACCGCTTTTTCCTGGTGTAAAACAAGTTGTCTATCAGTAAAACGGAAGGCTTTTTTATTATGAGTACAATAAAAATAATGGCCGGCAACGAAATGATTAATATAGTAACGTAATTGGTAACCAAAGCTGACGGATACATTATTAAACCTACTGCCATACCTACTAAAGCTCCGCCCAAATGGGTATCGTGTCCAATATTATCTTTATTTGACCGGATGCCATAAATTGAATACAGGGTATACAGCAAACCAAACAACCAGGCAGGTATGGATATGGGTAAAAACAGCAATCCAATCTTCATACCCGGCACCAGTGCAATGGTGGTAAAAATTACGCCTGCAATGGCGCCTGATGCACCAACTGAGCTATAACCACCATCATCTTTATGAAGTAATAAGGTTAACAGGTTGCCACCAATTAAACCTGCAAAATAGATGATGAGAAAATTGAGGCCTCCAATCGAGCTTTCTAAACCAGTGCTAAAAAAATAAAAGGCCAACATATTAAAAATGAGGTGCATCCAGTTGACGTGCAAAAAACCAGCGGTTACAATCCGTTTGTAATCTTTATACAACAAAATATTATCCACCCTAAACGTGTAACGGTCATAAAACAATTTGTCTTTAAACCCTTTATACGACACCAGGCAGGTTGCAACAATAATAAACAGGCTGATGATTCCACTACTCTCCATTTGCTACTATTTTTTTATAATAACCCTAAGTTATAAATTTTTGTTGCAAGGTTTTGTGAAGGATTACCGGTATTGAAAGTTTATTTGGAAGCCAGCTTACAAAAGAAGTAGCCAGTCTCAAATCTAAATTTAAGTAAAGATAATTCTGCAGAAACAGGGTATACAAAAGGTAGCAGATACAAAATAAATTTCTGGCTATTTCAGAAGTTTATCAATGGCATCATGATATTTTTCAAACCCAAATGACGCAACAGCCTGCCGCATCATAGCTGCAATCTGCTCAGTACACAGGTTTCCAATACTTCCTTCGTGTGTATGGGCAATGTCGGTTGACCAGGTAAAGGTTCCTGCTTCAATTTCACTACCAATTTTTTTATAGGCATCTCTAAACGGTACACCCTTCAACACCAATTTGTTTACTTCTTCTACGCTGAACAAATACTTATACTGGTCGTTGCTTAGCAAGTCTTGTTTCACATGCATATTACTAATCATCAGGTGCATCATATCAATACAACTATTTAGGGTAATAAAAGCAGGAAACAAGTACTCTTTCAGCAACTGAAAATCGCGGTGGTATCCTGATGGAAGGTTAGTGGTCAATAAAATAATATCGTTTGGCAGCGCTTGTAACTGGTTGCACCTGGCACGTATCAGTTCAAATACATCAGGGTTTTTTTTATGGGGCATGATGGAGGAGCCGGTAGTCAGCTCATCCGGAAATGAAATAAAGCCAAAATTCTGGTTCATGTACAGGCAACAATCCATACTAAGCTTGTTGAGTGTGGCAGCAACATTGCTTACTGCCTGGGCCACAATCCGCTCACTTTTTCCCCTGCTCATTTGTGCATAGACCACATTATAGTTCAAGTCTTCAAAACCAAGTAATTCTGTGGTCATGGTTCTGTTTAGGGGAAACGAGGAGCCATAACCAGCAGCGGAACCCAGCGGGTTTTTGTTCACCACTTTGTACGCCGATTGTAAGGTAATTACATCATCCACCAGACCTTCGGCATAGGCGCCTAACCACAACCCAAACGAAGAAGGCATAGCCAGTTGAAGGTGGGTATAGCCCGGAAGCAGGTCATTTTTAAATGCCTCACTCTTTTGCTGCAGTAATTCAAAAAGATGTTCGGTGTTGTGCACCAGTTGTTCTATGGCACTACGCAAAAACAGTTTTAGGTCAACCAAAACCTGGTCGTTGCGGCTACGGCCGCTGTGTATCTTTTTACCTACTTCGCCCAGGGTTTTTGTAAGCATCAGCTCCACCTGCGAGTGTATGTCTTCCACCCCTTCTTCCAGTTTAAAATCACCTATTTCTATATCCTTATAAATTTTCTTTAGTTCAGTAGAAAGAATGGTCAACTCTTCAGCCGTAAGTAAACCTATACTTTGCAGCATGGTAATGTGCGCCAACGAACCCTGCACATCAAAGGGCGCCAGAAACAAATCCATTGCACGGTCATTACCTACGGTAAAAGTTTCTACTACCTCGGATACGTTGGTGTTTTTTTGCCAGAGTTTCATAGTATGCTTCTGTTATTGTTTTAGGCCACATGTAATTAACCAGGCGGTGAAGATAAATAAATGGTGGAAGAAGGCGGGTTGGAAGGAAGAGATGACTAACGTAATCATCATTCCAAGCCGTCATGCTGACGCAGGTCAGCATCTCCTGGAAACATAACTACAAACCAAAATCCGTGAGATCCATATTAGCTAATTGGCGGAAAGGATGACCGCTTTTGTGTTGAAGCATCTTTTGATAATCATTAAACCCCTGCCTTCATGCTGAGTAATTAATTTTTGTTTCCCAAAAAAGTTCTTTGAAAATGACACTATATAAATCCTTTAATTGGCTTAGGTAGATTGTTTGCAAAACTTCTTACAATTCATATCAAAGCTCAAGCCGCATGGCTTCGTTATTGCAACGGGACTCTCCCGATTTTATCGGGACTATGTTTCCAAAACTGCTTCGCATGTTTTGGAATGCCTACGCTACGCTTGGCACCCAACCGGCTGATGTCCCTTATGCAATAACTGGTATCAAACAGCGAGTATTAGTTTTGGTATTTAATAAGTTGGGGGAATAAACTATTGAATTTTGTCCTTCAATTTCGCGGTGATGTCATATAAAATCATCTTGAATTTTTAATCATAAATAAGCCGTTTACATCTAATCTGTTTTAAAAAGTGTCATTGGCAGAAGGTCAGAATCCTTTTATACCCATTCAACCACAAGACGTCACGCTAACGAAGGTCAGCATCTCCTGGAAAACATAACTCAAACTACAATCCAAAAGACCCTGAAAAACCAAAACATCAATTTGCCGGGTGTTTTAAATCCTCTGTGTTCTCTGTGGGTTTTGCCTCACGGGCATACTCTGTGGTTATTCTTCCCTCAAAGTGCCTCAAAGCATTACACTTTCAAAAATATCTTTCTCCTAAACAAGAAATAACACAAGCGCCACTCCAAAGCAAAAATGCACAGCGATGTTATAATACCCGAAACCAGCACAGGTATTCCCGCCTTTAACATCAAGCCATTTGTAACTGCAGCCACATAACCATTGAACCACCGTGCTCCTACAATCTCAAAAAACAGGTAAATAAAAAGCGAGTTCATACCCAACACCAAAAACAAGAGCAGGTGCTTTTTATGATCGCGAACATCTATCCACCAATAACAAAACGAAAGGCAGGTCAGGCACCAACCCAACGAGACCAGTGTAAACGACGTAGTCGCAATACGTTTTATAATGGGTGTTATGTATATCAAGTCCAGCGCATATCCTGCAATTAGCAATGCTGCCACCCATAAAAGCATTAACTGAATCTTATTTTTCTTGTCACTCATCAACAGCTTACCCACCAGCGAACCTGCAATTGTATGCACCGCTGTAGGTAGGCAATTAATAGCTACCCATCCGCCATTATTGATCTTATTCATTAAAACCAGGTCCATGTAATTACCAAAATTATGTTGGTCAGTAAAGGGCTGGTCGAACCCCGGTACATTGGTAAACCGGTACAAAACTTCAGTAAGCATTAACAACAAGACACATGCAATCACCTGTTGCATAACAGGTAACCTAAAAAGTAAAAATGCCACCAATAAAGTAAACGATAACTGCGTAAGCACGTCCCATAGTTCAAACGACAAACCCTTAGGCCTTACAGCATAATCCAGCACACCAAAAAAGAACAGCCAGGCACACCGCCTCAATATTTTTTTAAAAGAGGTCCACCACGCTACACCATATTGTTGCTGCCGGGTAAGCGAATAAGCCATTGCCGTACCTGCCATAAACATAAAACCCGGTTGAATCAAATCCCAGAAGCGCAAGCCATTCCATGGGTGATGAAAAAATTGTTGCACCAATCCATTTAAAAACATGTCTTGCGTAGCCTCATCAAGATGCTCATACAAGCCGGTACTCTCCAGAGCCAATAAAACCATAATAAACCCACGCATAAAATCGAGTGATAATAATCGTTGATTTTCATGGGTGGAGGATAACCTTTTTTCTGCTATCATTCTTAAAAGATTTGTATGTTACTGTGGAAATTTTATCTCTCTAAAATAAGGGGTAAATTAGTTTTTAAACCAATCATTTTAAATCCCTCTTTCAACCATACATGAAGCATGAAATTGAATTACGCATAATGCTGGATGCACCGCCCACCGGAGTACTATTTGGTGTTCAACAGGGCAAAGGTTCAATATATCAAATCACACAAAAGCAACTTTCGAACGGTGGTATGCTGGTATTTGATTGTACCATTACGGCCATTGCAACGGAGGAAAGTATTGACTTTAAAGGCGAGGTAGTGCAGGGTAAACGTGGTGAACGATTTATATATATTTCTATTGGCTCCATGGCCGGGCAATTAAATGCCACATGGTCCAGGCGATTAAAAATTCCGTTGACCGGTATTAGTATGGAAATGATGGAAGCAAACCAAAAAAACAAGAAAGTTGCCTTGCAAACAACCGTGGCAGGCACTGCAAAAGATGGTGGACCCAACTGTGCCACGCCTAAACCTTTTATGGGTTGGCAGGCAATGGGCTCTTAAATATTCGTGATAAAAATCTCACCCTTACAAATACCCAATCTTATACTTAAGGCTGATTTAGTTGTAATAATTTTTGAAAACTTTG
>JAJAYD010000254.1 GCA_026786345.1 Chitinophagaceae bacterium | reverse complement strand
GTATCATACGGTGTTGCCTGATCAATTATATAATTACCTGGCTTTTGGCAAACCTTTGCCTGCCAAACCAGTAATGCTCACCTTCGACGATACTGACCTTGAGCAATATACTTTGGGTGCGGCCGAAATGAAGAAATATGGCTTTAAAGGGGTGTTTTTTATAATGACCATATCTATCAATCGTCCAAGATATATGAGCAAGGAACAGATAAAAGAGTTGTCTGATGATGGACATGTAATTGCCTGCCACACCTGGGATCATCACATGGTTACAAAATATACAGGTAATGATTGGGAAATTCAGTTAACAAAACCAAGGAAAACACTGGAAGAAATTACCGGTAAGTCCATTAAATATTTTGCTTACCCATTTGGACTATGGAATGCGCCAGCTATTCCCGAGCTTAAAAAACGCGACTATAAACTAGCCTTTATTCTTTCTACAAAAAGAGATTCAACTGAGCCACTTTATACGGTACGAAGGATAATTGTGGCCGGTCAATGGAGTGCGGCAGGCATGTTAAAGGCCATGCATTCTACTTTTCACTATTAGACCAAGTTGAAAAAGTTAAGCCCCTGTAAGTATTATTTTGCAGGGGCTTATTATTAGTAGTAAAGGGAATGGGTACGTATTCCCGGTTGAAAAAAAGGCCTTTTGTTAATTCAGGTTATGTTCAAATAACATTTCATACCAAACATTGTAACGTTTATATGTAATAAAAAATTTATCAACTCTGTAAAAACGTGGTAACACCTGTTTGTTACCTGCAAAGTGTTCGTATAAGGTAGCTTTCCATGAGTCCATTTTAAAAGAGATTTGCTTTATAACACTTATGTTGATGGATTTATTGCATGGTAACACCTGGTACATAAAAAATAACTGCATTTTAAGCTCAACTACCTGCCCTAAAGCTGAAATAAATCTGAAGCAATTCCATCAGCCAAAAACTTCCCCCGGGCAGTTAATTGCAAAAAGTTGCCGTTCAATTGTACGGTTTCATTAGTAAGATGAGGAGTAGCAGCCTTCATCACTGCCTGCATGTGTACAATTCCAAAATGCTCACTTATCGAAAAAAGATTGACGCCTTCACTGGTTCTGAGGCTTGTCATAATGTATTCATTCAACCTTTGTTCCGGTGTAAGTATTTCAATTTCGAAAGGCAATACCTGGTTGTTTATATTCTGAATATACAAAGCGTTGTTAGCTACATTCCATTGCCTGCTAATGCCATTAAACGAGTGGGCAGATGGACCCAAACCCAGGTAAGGCACACCTAGCCAGTAGCTGCTGTTGTGCCTGCTTCTGAACCCGTGTTTAGCAAAATTCGAAATTTCGTATTGCTCATACCCGGCAGAGCTAGCAAACTGTTGCAGCATATCAAAATGCCTGGCTTGTTTTTCGGGATCAACTCCTTCTATCTTTCTTTGGTTGATCATTGTATCAAGCGCTGTTTTAGGCTCCACTGTTAAAGCATAGCACGAAAGATGATTAATTCTTAAGTCCATAGCAGTTTGCAAATTTTTTTGCCAGGCCTCATCGGAGAGGGTGGGGGTACCATAGATCAGATCGATGGTAAGGTTGTCAAATCCGTGTTGTTTGGCAAGATGGATACTGTCTATTGCCTGGTCAACATTATGAGCCCGGTTCATCCATAGCAGATCCTCATTAAAGAATGATTGAACGCCAATACTCAGCCTGTTAATGCCCAGTTGTTTCCAGCTCAATAATTTTTCGGGAGTGATATCATCAGGATTGGCCTCCAGCGTAACTTCCTGTAAAGAACTGGTATCAAAATTTACATAGATAGCATTGAGTATTGCTTCCAAACTTTCGGAAGGTAAAAGCGATGGAGTTCCTCCGCCAAAATACAGGGTGGTTACCGGCTGGTTGAGATAATGTTTTTGTAAATCAATTTCTTTAATAAGCCCAGCAACAAAATCGTTTAGATATTTGATTGAAGTGGAAAAATGAAAATTACAATAATGACAGGCCTTCCTGCAAAATGGAACATGAACATAAATGCCTGCCATATTTAAATAAAACTTTTGGTAATCTTGTTTTGTAAAATGGCAAAGTTAGTAGGATATAAAGGTTTGCTGGTTTTGATGTTGCTGTGCTTGCTGCTGACAAACGTATTAAATGCTCAAAAGAAATATGCACTCATGTACAAAGCAGTTGATACGGATTCGTTGACTATTGCAGGGTTAAAACTCTCCACTTTTTTCAACTCAAAATTGCAATGTGCTGATTATGTAAAACAACTGCCTGCTATTTTACAGGGTAAAGGTTTTATTACAGCTTCAATAGATAGTTTGTACATGGATTCTACCCTGGCTATTGCTGCTGTTTTTTTAGGTGAAGCATATAATAAAGCAAACATTACGGTGCCCGACACCTACAAAAAATACCTGGAGCAAGCGGGTATTTCCAACAGTAACACAACACAAATTTCATTGCTGCAATACCAGGCAGTACAACAAAAATTAATGGATTGGTTTGAGAACACAGGTTATCCGTTTGCAAGTATTAAGCTCGATAGTTTGGTTTTAGATGACAAGACTATAAAAGGACATTTGGCGATAGATAAGGGAATGTTTTATAAGATTGATAGTATTAGAATGTTAGGACCAGCGAAAATCTCACGAAATTTTATTCATCATTACCTTAACATTGAAAGAGGAAGTTTTTACAGCCAGCAAAACCTGGCAAAAATTAATCAACGGCTGTTGGAATTGCCTTACGTGCAGCAGGCCCAACCGTGGGATGTTACGATGCTAAATACCGGTAGTATAGTTAACCTATACCTGGTTCCTAAAAAGAGTAATCAAATAAATGTGCTGGCTGGTTTTTTACCCGATAACAGGCAATTGGGCGGTGGCAAGCTGTTGTTTACCATAGATGCAAACTTACAATTGAAGAATGCCTTCGGTACCGGTGAAAACATAGGGTTGATCTGGCAACAGATTCAGCCGGGATCGCCACGATTGCACCTTGAATACCAGCAACCCTATATTGCCAACTCACCTGTAGGCGTCGATTTTTCGTTTGATCTTTTTAAAAAGGATTCTATTTTTTTTAACCTGAATGCACAGTTGGGAATCAACTATAACATTTCTCCCAACCGATCAGCTAAAGTCAGTATTCAAAACCTGCGTACCAATGTATTGCAGGTGGATACTTTTGCCATAAAAAATAGCCGCCAGTTACCGGATATAGCCGACGTTAGCTCAGTTAATCTGTTGCTGGATTACCAGATTAATACTACCAACTATCGCTTTAATCCTGCAAGAGGTAATGAGGTTATTTTAAGCCTTGCGGTAGGTAATAAAAAAATCAGGAAAAATGCAGCAGTCACCCAGATCAAAGATCCAGCCTTTAATTATAACAGTCTGTACGATACCCTTAAATTGAATACCTATCAGTTGCGTTTAAAGGCTTCGGCTGCACATTATTTTACCCTGGGCCGTCAGAGTGTTTTTAAAACAGGTATTCATGCCGGTATTTATGAAAGCCCCAACAGTTTTAGAAATGAGCTATTTCAGATAGGAGGTTATAAACTGCTCAGGGGTTTCGACGAAGAAAGTATTTATGCCAACCAGTTTGCAGTGGCATCCCTTGAGTACAGATACTTGTTGGGATTAAACTCTTACTTTTTTGGTTTTACAGATATAGGAAAAACCTATTATAAGAATCAGGGTAACAACTTAGCCAATACTTTTTTAGGAGGAGGCATTGGCCTTGCATTTGAAACTAAGGGAGGCATTTTTAATATAAGTTATGCAGCCGGAAAACGAAACGATCTTCGCTTCAATATTAAAGAATCTAAGATTCATTTTGGTTATGTTAGCGTGTTTTAAACTACACGTTTTCAATGGTTAAAAGACTACTTGACCTATTGTATCGAAAAAACAATTTCCAATTTAAACCCTGTAGGGATATTTTTGCCCCGCCTAATTTTTTGTTATTGAAACCTCTTTTTTTAATATTTCTATTTATTTCATCTTTTTTGTTGACTACAGCTCAAATTGATACGAGTCAAAGCAAAGAGAATAGCAGGCAAAACGACACAATTTCGGCCAGAAGACAAAACAAACCTGCACTTGTAAAGCCGGCAACGCAACCCGTTTTACAACCTACCATAAAAAAGGATACTTCCTTTGTGGATAGCCTGAAAACCGATAGTTTGTTGATGGATACTATTGCCATAAGGGACACGATAAAAAAAGGTATTTTTCCTGTACCTGTTAAAAAGTTTACAGGTATTGATTCATCTTATGCTCATTTTCTGCAAAATCCATGGTTGCCCCTGCAAAAAAAACCTGTTTACCAAATAGCAAAAGTCAGGATCGCCAACCGAAAAGACGAACTGTTTTATTTAATAGCAGGTCTTGTATTTTACCTGGGTTGTATAAAATGGATGTTTCACCGCTACTACGATAATTTATTCCGGTTGTTTTTTCAGCCTTCATTCAGGCAAAAACAAACGCGTGAACAATTGATGCAAAGCAATTTTCCTTCTTTATTATTGAACCTCTTTTTTATTTTGTCAGGCGGCATATTTGTTTCATTATTGGTTAATTATTATCAGATCATTTCTCTTTGGTTTTGGGATGTTTTTTTATACGCAGTTTCCGGATTAGCAATTTTATATGCCTCAAAATACCTGCTAATTAGCTTTAGTGGCTGGGTTTTTAATGTTAAGGAAGCAGCTTCAACATACATTTTTGCTGTATACCTGGTTAATAAAATATTGGGTATTTTGTTAGTGCCCTTTATCTTTCTGTTAGCATTCGCTTCTCAACAAATAATAGAAATAAGTATCACGATTTCCGTTTTGCTTATAATTTTAATCTTTATTTATAGATATATAATATCGTACAATCCTGTACGCAGAGAAGTGAAGGTGAGCCCATTACACTTTATTATATACATTTTAGCTTTTGAAATTTTACCTCTTCTTTGCATTTACAAGTCCTTAATGCTTTATTTGAGCAGAAGTCTTTAGTTTTGCACAAACATTGGGGAAAAAAGCATGGTAAAAAACGGCACAAAACGCGGTAAAGAAGTTCCAGGTGTCAAAAAGATACTAATCACCCAGCCCAAGCCAGATAACGATCGTTCGCCGTATTTTGATTTGGCAAAAAAGTATGGTATTGACCTTGTTTTTCATCCTTTCATTAAGTTAGAGGGTATTCCCTCTAAAGACTTCAGGCGACAAAAAATTGATATAACCTATTACTCGGCGGTAATTTTTACCAGTAGAAATGCCATTGATCATTTCTTTAGAGTTTGTGATGAAATGAAAGTTACCATCAGCCAGGATACCAAATACTTTTGTATCACCGAGGCGGTGGCGCTATATCTCCAAAAGTTCATTCTATACAGAAAACGGAAGGTTTTTTACGGTGCTGATGGTACCAATAAAAGCATGTTTGATGTAATAAACAAACATAAAGAGAACGAAAAGTTCTTGTATGTATGTAGTGAGAACCAGCAGGATAATGAAATAGTGAACTGGTTGAAAAACAATAAGTGCGAACATGCTTTAGGTTTTATGTACCGTACAATCAGTAATGATATTAGTGGGGTGATGGAACAAAACGACTATGATGTTATTTGTTTTTTTACACCCAGCGGAGTAAAAAGCTTGTTCGATAATATGCCCACGTTTCAGCAGAATGGTACCCACATTGGTGCCTTTGGCGGTAACACTTACAAAGCAGTTGAAGAGGCCGGTCTTACCATTGAAATTAAAGCACCCGCACCGCAAACGCCCAGCATGGTAGCGGCTTTAGAACAATTTTTGTCTTCAGTTAAGAAAAAATAAAATCTTTATTATAGTGGTGAAAAACAGGCTAACGCCTGTTTTTTGCATTTATACAAATATGGGTAATCCTAATGAGTGCTTGCGTTCGTTATACGTGTTTTAACTTTGGGGTACTACATATCTACTTTTGCATATGAATCATCCACATACAAATAAGCTTGCCTCCGAAACAAGTCCTTATCTGCTGCAGCATGCGCACAACCCTGTTGATTGGTATCCGTGGGGAAATGAAGCTCTTGAACTTGCAAAGCAGGAGGACAAACCTATTTTGGTAAGCATTGGATACTCTGCATGCCATTGGTGTCATGTTATGGAGCGGGAAAGTTTTGAAAATGAAGAGACGGCCCTGGTCATGAACGAAAACTTCATCAATATTAAAATTGACCGTGAGGAGCGACCCGACATTGATCATATTTATATGGATGCTGTTCAGGCAATGACCGGCAGCGGAGGCTGGCCGCTCAATGTGTTTTTAATGCCGGATGGACGGCCTTTTTTTGGAGGTACTTACTTTCCCCCGGAGCCCGCTTACAACCGCAGTAGTTGGCCACAAACCTTGCTTGCAGTAAAACAGGCTTTTGCGGAACGGAGAACAGAAATGGAAAGCCAGGCCGAAAATCTAACGCAGCACATTAAATCTACCAACCAGTTTGGAGGAATTGAACTTGCTCAAAATATTTCATCTACCAGCCAAAGCCTAAACCAAATTGCTGAAAATACCTTAAAACAGGCCGATACACTATGGGGAGGGTTTGGCAGGGCTCCTAAATTTCCCCAGACATTCACAATTACTTTTTTACTCAGGCATCATCATTTTACAGGAGATCAACGCTGTCTCGACCAGGCCTTATTAAGTTTGGATAAGATGATACAGGGGGGAATTTATGACCAATTGGGTGGATGATTTGCAAGGTATAGCACAGACGAAAAGTGGCTGGCACCTCACTTTGAGAAAATGCTGTATGACAACGCATTGTTGATCAATGTGCTTTCCGAGGCATATCAAATAACTAAAAATGAATTGTATGCAACATCCATAAGGCAGACAATAGACTGGATGCACCGCGAAATGAGGAGTGACGAAGGGGGATTTCTAAGCGCTTTAGACGCAGACAGCGAAGGAGTTGAGGGTAAGTTTTATACATGGAGTAAAAATGAAATTGACTGTTTGCTCGGAGAAGATAGTGAGTTGTATTGCCAGTATTACGATATTACGGACAATGGAAATTGGGAGCACACCAATATTTTGTGGATTACAAAGCCCTTCAATTCCTTTGTTCAGGAAATAGTGCATAAAGATCAAAGCGATTTACAAGAATTGGAAAGACAAGTAAGGGAAAGTTTGGAGAGAAGTAACAAAAAGCTGTTTGACGAACGCAGTAAACGAATTAGACCAGGTACCGACGATAAAATTTTGCTTAGCTGGAATGCCTTAATGATTACGGCACTGTGTAAAGCTTATGCTGCTTTGGGCGATGAATTATTTAAAGAACTGGCTGTTAAAAACATGGATTTTCTTGAAAAGAAATTAAAAGATCCGTCAGAGGAACGTTGGCTACATACCTATAAAAACGGTATTGCAAAGGTTTCGGCTTTCCTCGAAGATTATGCTTACCTGGTTCAGGCCTACATCCATCTGCAGGAGGTGACCGGCAAGGCAGGTTACTTACAAAAGGCAAGGGAATTAACCCAATTTATTATCCGAAACTTTAAAGATGATGAGGAGCCTTTCTTTTATTTCACACATAAAAACCAGGTAGATGTAATTGTTCGAAAAAAAGAAGTGTACGATGGTGCCACACCTTCAGGTAACTCAATTATGGCTGTAAACCTTCTTTATTTAGCTAAGATATTCGATGAGAATAGCTGGGCAAAAATGGCCGAACGTATGATTTGCAGGTTGGAACAATCGATTGTAAAACACCCAACGTCGTTTGGTATTTGGGCTTCAGGTTTGCAATGGTTGATAGAGCCAATCAATGAAATTGCAATAATCGGTGATAATGCTTCAGACTTTCTTCCCGCAATGCTTAAAACCTACCTGCCAAATAAGGTACTACAGGCTGCTGCTGGTTCGGATAGTAATTTTCCCCTGCTAACCGGAAAAAGTAAAAAGTCTGAAGTGCAGATTTACTTATGTAAAAATTATGCTTGTTTGCACCCGGTATCAACTGTAAAAGAGATTTTTGAATTAATTAATACCGACGACTAATGTTGTACATGTGGAGCAACAAATTGCAAATTATATGCTAAAAATATGGTTAAATTAACACCAACAAATTTAATATTACGTATTAATATAACATGATACTCATTGAAAATCAATTTTAGTAGAAGGTTTTAATGAATTTGATGTGCAAAGGGGTCGAATAACTTTAAACGATTTTAAAGTTGTTCTTAAAGCGTTTTAAATTTTGTTTCGTAAATATTCCTAATTTACTTTATAATTGTTGTTCTAACGATGATTGAAATTGGATGGCAAAAATTTACTATCAAAATTAAAATTCTATTATTGACCTTATTTTCTACTCGTTTAAGTTTCAGATTTTTGCCATTTGTTATTGAAAAATTCATTTGATAATAGAATTTGTTTACCTGTTATTATATTATTTTAAAGCTTTTTTGACACAATAAATCAAATAGGCCATCGTTTTTTATATTCTTAACTCGTTCTATTGGGTTTTTAGAATGGGTTGAGGCTTAAAATAGTCAATACATTATTTTATTACATTTGCTTAATACCTTTTAATCGTTACAATAGAATGAGAAGTCAACTGTTCACATTAGCAGCTATTATGGCCCTGGCATTTGGGTTTGCCAGTTGCGGCAAAAAAGGAAAAGCGAAAGGATTGCCAGACAACGGTCAATTAGTCGGTGCAACTAATGGAAGCCCTGTAGGAATGGGTAAACCTTTAGGTATGGTATTCGTACCCCCTGGAACCTTCCACATGGGGCCTAGTGATGAAGATATTAACTTCAATTTCACAGCCCGGAATAAACAGGTTTCTATAAACGGTTTTTGGATGGATGCTACAGAAGTTACCAACAATGAATACCGCCAGTTTGTGTATTGGGTAAGAGATTCCCTGGCTGCCAAAGAGTTAGGATTTGGAAAAGAGGTTGATGGTAATTTTGCTGTTGATTGGAAAAAGGCCCAGGTTATTAAATACAACGATAAAGCAGTTTTAGAAAAGATTTCTAAGCTTACTCTTACACCCGATAACCGTTTGTATGGTAAAAACGAAATAGACCCCGACAAATTAAAATACAGGGTCGAATTCTTTGATATGAAAGAAGCGGCCAAACGCGAAAACAAAGGCAAAGCCCGCAGTAATTATATTATTAAGTACGATGAAAATATTTATCCCGATACACTCGTTTGGATGAGAGACTTTTCATACTCGTACAACGAACCCATGGCTAAACGCTACTTTGCGCATCCTTCTTTCGGTAACTACCCGGTTGTAGGTGTAAGCTGGAAACAAGCTGTTGCGTTTTGTAGCTGGAGAACTCACTATATGAATAGTTTTCTTGAAAGAAAGAAGAAAAATGTGGAAAGTGATTTTAGATTACCTACCGAAGCTGAGTGGGAATATGCAGCAAGAGGCGGTCGTTCTCAATCAATGTATCCATGGGGTAACTATTATCTGAGAAACAAGAAAGGCTGTTTATTGGCCAATTTTAAACCTGGTAGGGGTAATTATGCCGAAGACGGTGGATTTTACACCGTTAGGGCTGATGCTTATTGGCCTAACGACTACGGATTATATAATATGGCAGGTAACGTTGCCGAATGGACTTCATCTCTGTATTACGAAGGTGGATACAACTTTCAACACGATATGAACCCCGACATTCGTTACAGTGCACAAGATTCTGATCCTCCCCGTATGAAACGCAAAGTATTACGTGGTGGCAGTTGGAAAGATGTTGGATATTTTCTTCAGACTGGTACACGTTCGTACGAGTACCAGGATACAACCAAATCTTATATTGGCTTTCGTTGCGTGATTGACTTACCCGCAATGATGAGAAAATAAAATCGCTTATCAGTAGACTTTTAGCTTCAAATTTATTTTAAATAACTAAAGTAAGGTGGGTGCAATACCATCCACTTCCTTTATTCACTTTTATTCTATATAATTTCCGTAACCAACTAAAAAGAAAAATCATGGCTTCAGGTGTTTCTCCCGCTACAAACCGATTAGTAAATATTGTTGTTTGTGTTGGCGCCGCAGTTGTAATTTTTGGCGCATGGGCCAAAATTCTGCACAAATCTTTTGCTGATATAATGTTAACCGTGGGTTTGTTAACCGAAGCAGCAATCTTCTTAATTTATGCAATATTACCTCCACCAGACCAGGGTGCACCAAGCGTAGCTGCCCCGGTTGAGGTTGATAAAGGAAACCCAGCCTTAAAATCAATGGAGAAAATGTTGATTGAAGCCGACATTACCCCGGCAAATCTTTCTAAGTTAAGCACTGGTTTCCAAAAATTGGGAACTACGGTGACCAACATGACAGAACTTGGCGATGTTGTAAAAGCTACCGGCGATTATACTCAAAAAACAAAAACAGCCTCTGTTGCTTTAGACAGCGTAACCAGTGCCTTTAATAAAGCGGCTGTTGCAATGTCGTCTTTTGGCGATGCTTCAGAAAGCACCAAGCAATTTCATGGGCAGGTTCAGGTATTAACAAAAAATCTGTCTTCTTTAAATACTATTTACGAACTGGAGTTACAGGAAAGTAACAACCACCTAAAGGCCCTTAACCAGTTTTATGGCAAACTTGCCGAAACTTCAACGGCAATGGCTGGTAGTGTTGAGGATGCTAAAAAAGCAAAAGAGCAAATGAGTTTGCTTGCTGCCAATCTTGGTAACCTTAACAAAGTATACGGCAACATGCTTACTGCTATGCAGGGCAGATAGTTGGTTTAGAAATTTAATTCGCAAATAATACCTATAAAAAAATCATGTCTTTACCTAAAGAACCCAGGCAAAAGATGATTAACATGATGTATTTGGTGCTAACAGCTTTGTTAGCGCTGAATGTATCATCAGAAATCTTGAATGCCTTTAAAACAGTAAATAACAGCCTGGTTACTGCCAATGGAATTATTACTGATAAGAACACCACTGTTTATACCAACTTTCAAAAGAAAATGGAAGATGAAAAAACAGCAGCGAAAGCCGCTATATGGCAGCCTAAAGCTTTGGAAGCCAAAAAATTGTCTGATGATGCCTACGCTTATATTGAAACCATGAAGCTTGAATTAAAAAAGCAATCAGATTTAAAGATTGAAAATGGTGTGGAGAGTTACAGGGAAGATAACATTGATGCGCCTACAAGATTTTTAGTTGATGGCCCAAAAGGAAAAGAGCTCTTTCAAAAATTAAACACCTTCAAAACTGGTATGCTGTCCATTTTGAAACCTAATGAATTCAACGGTCCAGGCCAGGAAGAAATTAAGAAGGATGTAACCAATGCTATTGCTCAGTTTACTAAATCTTTACCATTAGATCTTTCTACACCAAAAACGCAAAACCACGGTAACAACGATTGGCAGTCTGCTTATTTTAGAATGACACCAACCATTGCCGCAATTACTATATTAAGTAAGTTTCAGAATGATATTAAGAATTCTGAAGCGCAAATGGTAGATTACTTTTTAAAGAAAGTGGGTGAGGTTGTTTTGGAATACGATCAGTTCGCTGCTATCGCAAGTCAGAGTTCAGAATACCTGATGCCCGGCCAGGAGCTTACTATAACAGGTGGTGTCGGAGCCTTTAGTAAGGCTGCTGCTCCGGTAGTAACTATTGATGGTGCAGGCGTACCACTTAACAACGAAGGCATTGCTGAACGCAAATTCAACGTTGAAGGTCCGGGTTCATACACAAAAAGAATCAGCATTTCCTACAAAAAGCCCGATGGCACAACTGATGTACTTAACAAGGAAATTAAATACACTGTAGGGTCTCCAACCGGTGCAAGTGTTAGTGCCGATGCTGTTAAAGTATTATATATTGGTCTTGACAATCCACTTACGATCTCTGGCGGTTTAAAAGGTGCCGAAGCAACTGAGGCTTCAATAACCTCCGGATCCTTAAAGAATTTAGGCGGTGGAAAGTGGATTGCTAATGTATCAACTCCTGGTAAAACAACCATTAATGTAACAGTTGATGGTAAATCTACTCCATTTGAGTTTAGGGTTAAAAATGTGCCCAATCCTATTGCCTTAATCGGTCAAAACGAAGGTGGAAGGGTAGCTGCCAACATTATAAAATCGCAGCAAGGTGTTCGTGCCGACTTAAGAGATTTTGTTTTCGAAGGCGTTAAATTTGATATTGTTGGTTACACAGTTTATGCAACAGGTGCAGGTTTTAACGACCAGCCGGGTATATCGCCCAACAGCGGCGCTTATTTTATTGCCGATTCAAAAAGAGTTTTAGACAAATTAAGACCGGGCTCAAGCCTTATAATTGACGAAATAAGGGCGGTTGGTCCCGGTGGAAGAAGTGTTAAACTGCAGGCAATTGTGTTTAACTTATATTAATATTGATAAAAGTTTTAGTTATGAATACGAGATGGTTTAAAGAAAGTATGCTGGTAGCCTCCGCGTTATTACTTGTTCTTGCAGCAGGTGCTCAAAAAAAGCCAAAGCCTGCCGGAACACGAAATGCAACTTCTCGTCCTGCAAGTGGTTACACCACTGGTTATACTACCGGTAATGCAGCTAAGCAAGACACCACTAAAAAGAAGAATACAGCACAACCTTCCAGTGGCTATACTTCAGGGTATGGGGCAAAACCTGCAAATGCTGCACCTCAAAGTAACCAACCTTTAGCTAATGTGCCTATTGTAGTTGTAAAAGGAAATACAGGTATAGGGGATTCTGTTAAACCATCTTTACGTACCGATAATGCCATAGATCGTAACCTGGTAAAAGATCGTACTCCGCTTGCTTACGAACATATTCGCGAAGACGATGCAGTTTACAAGCAACGTGTTTGGAGAGAAATTGACACACGTGAAAAAATGAATCTTCCTTTCAGGTATGCTGCAAATGAGGATAACGGTAACCAGCGTTTTATTTCTATTTTATTCGATGCAATTCAATCTGGCGATGTAACTGCCTTTAACGGCGAAGATGACCGATTTACAGTGCCCTTAACCAAAGATCAGGTAGCTCAGGCAATCACCGGTGGTGTAGATACCATACCCGTTACCGATCTTGATGGAAACGTTGTAAAGTACGATGTAAGAACAAAGCAGGTAGAGCCCGATTCAATTTACAGGTATCGCCTTAAGGAAGAATGGATTTTCGATAAAGAATCTTCAAGAATGTTTGTACGTATTTTAGGTATTGCCCCGGTAATGATGAAATATACAAGTACGGGTATTCCAGTAGGCGACATGACCTTATTCTGGGCTTATTATCCTGACCTAAGACCAACCTTAGCTAAATATGAGGTGTACAATGGCAAGAATTATGCGGGTCGTATGAGCTGGGAAGAATTGTTCGAAAGCCGCTTTTTCTCAAGTTATATCACTAAATCAACCTTAGACAATCCGTTCGATCGTAGCCTCAGAGATTTTATTAAAGATCCTCTGTTTAGGTTGCTTGAAGGCGAGAACATTAAAGATAAGATATTCAACTACGAGCAGGATTTGTGGTCGTATTAATCTTGCTTAAAACTTTATAACGATATAAAGAGCCTTAGGGCTCTTTTTTTGTTACAGCTTACCAGTGGTTCCGGGCTTTTAAGCGGGGGGTTGTAAATGTATCGCTCTCTCTTCAAAATTAAAAGCACATTGTGAGCCCGGCATTCAAACTTAGGTAAACTTCGGTGGCGTCGCACTCTTGTACCGGTAAAATGTTATGCAGCCCGGTACCGTATCTGGGTACTCAGCCGCCATTTTTACTGAACTTCAATTTGTTTTAAAATAAGTAAAAGCAAGTAGGAGGACGATATTTTTTGAGAAAAGTAACCAAACCTGCAGCAAAAAATCCCAAATTAAAACAGGCTTAAATTTTGGGAAATCGGCCTTTTAAACGTGAAATATAAGCAAAATAAAAAACGGCATAAGTTGCATTATAATACATTATGGTTATCTTTACTCCGGTTTTTCATAGGATATTGGATTTTAAAAACGGGGCTGGATATTTATCCTGGCCCCTTTATTATTTTAGGACAGTTCCATTTTCAGGATTAAAATATTTATACACCACTTTTGCTTTCGATTGCCCTATTGATTTTGTAAGTTCTTCCAAACTTTGGACCTGCACATTCTTTACCGACCTGTACTTTTTCAACAAACTGTCAGCCGTCGATTTTCCAATTCCGCCTATCTCTTCCAGCTCATTTTTAAAAGTTCCCTTACTGCGTTTTTGTCTGTGAAAATTTACACCAAACCGGTGCACTTCATCACGTATTCTCCTTATCAGCTTTAAACTTTCACTGTCCCACGGCAGTTTAATGGATTGCAGATCTCCCGGAAAGAAAATTTCCTCCTCATTCTTAGCCAAGCCAACTACCGTTAATGTGCCGGTCAGTTCTAATTCAATTATGCTTTGCATAGCGGCACTTAGCTGACCTTTGCCACCATCAATAATCACCAATTGAGGTAGTTCTTTCCCTTCCTTTAAAAGCCGGCTGTAGCGGCGGCTTACAACTTCTTTCATAGTTGCAAAGTCGTTAATGCCTTCAACGGTTTTCACATTATAATGGCGGTAATCTTCCTTGCTGGGTATACCATCTCTAAAACACACCATGGCGCTTACCGGATAACTTCCCTGAAAATTCGAATTATCAAAACATTCAATATGCACGGGGGCTTCCATCAACTGCAAATCTTCCTGAAGTTGATACAACACCTCCTTCTTTTGCATGTCTGATTTTCCTTCAAGTTGTAGCATTTTCTTTTTCTTCAACTCTTCCCTAAAATAGTTCACATTTTTCTCCGACAGTTCCAGCAGTTTCTTTTTATCACCGGCCTTTGGTACGGTAATTAAGATGCCTTCAACATTAAAATCGATTTGAAAAGGCACAATTATTTCTGGTGCAACACTATTAAAAGTTTGTCTTAGTTGAATGATGGCCAGTGGTAATATTTCTTCAACATTTTCTTCCAGCTTGGTTTCTACCCGCAACGTATGTGTTTGAACAATGCTTCCATTTTGAACCATCAGGTAATTAATATAGGCTATGTCTCCATCCTTTAAGGCAGAAAAAACATCAAGGTTGGTCAGGTGCCTGCTTACAACAACGGATTTTGATTGAAAGCTTTCAAGGTGGTCAATCTTTTTGCGGGTAAGCTCGGCCTTCTCAAACTGTAGGTTTGAAGAATAGCCAATCATTTCCTGTTTGTAATGTTGAATTACAGGATTGATGTTGCCTTTTAAAATGTTTCTAACTTGTTGTAAGGCCACATCGTACTGTTGCTCGTTTTGGAAAGCTTCGCATGGCCCTTTACAATTACCTAAGTGGTACTCAAGGCAAACCTTGAACTTGCCTTTTGTAATATTCCCTTCTGTAAGATTGAGTTTGCATGTTCGTAAAGCCACGTTCTGCCTGATGAAATTTAAAAGCTCCCTAACCTTTGCAACCGATGTAAAAGGCCCCAAATATTCTGATCCATCATTTATTTTTCGCCGGGTTAAAAAAACTCTGGGGAAGGGTTCCTTTTTAATAACAATAAAGGGAAAGCTCTTGTCGTCCTTAAGATCAATATTAAACCTGGGCTGAAATTGTTTGATGAGGGAGTTCTCTAAAAAAAATGCATCCTGTTCGCTATCAACAATCGTAAACTCTATATGATGGATACGTTGTACAAGCTCATGGGTCTTGTAATTCGTGTAGATTTTATTAAAATAAGAGCTGGTTCGTTTTCTTAAATTCTTCGCTTTTCCAACATATAAAATTTCATTGTTGGCATCAAAATATTTATAAATACCGGGATGGTTAGGTATGGTATGCGCAATTTGCTGAAATTCACCTGCCGTCATTTTATTCCTTTATTTTCATTCCACACAATAGTCGATTGGTACATCGTTTCCTTCTGCCCCGGTTTTTGCACTACCCGTGAAATCTGGAATTGTTCGTTAGGTTTCCAACTCAATTGCTCTATCGCTGAACTGTCTGCGTTGTAAATAAAAAATTTTCTTATAAAAATTCGTTTTAATGTGGAGCCATCTGCATTGAGTAGTACATCAATATTCTGCACTTCCAACTCTTTATTCTTGGTTGAATAATTGAGTGTGTAAGTCTTTGTTGTCTCATCGAAAAAAGCATTTTCTACATACTCCTTTTTTAAAGGCAACTCACTAATATCAGGTACTTCAAATTGATGGGCAAGAGTTTCAAACTGCGAATTGTCAATTTGAACTGAATCTATATAGCCATTAATATTTGTCTTTTTAAAAATATAGTAAGGTGTTTTCTTAACATCGTTTACCTGGGTTGTAACAAACTGAGCTATCTGGTAAAATTGAACAGTATCAGTGTTTGAAGATTGGGTTGGTACACCTGGCTTTGGTTTGCAGCAAAATAAGAACAACATTATAAAACCCTGTAAAATTCGCATGAAGCAAAAATACTGGAATACTAAAAACCTTCGTTACAATTCAACGCTCTTTAAATAAAATGAAACATACATAAAATAAAAAAGGCCCTTGTCAGGACCTCTTTTTGCAGTTAGATTTGGAAGACTATTTGATTTGTTTTGATACGCCGATTTTAAATCCATAATCCATTAAATGTTCGCGGATAGGATATTGAGTAATGAATGTAGGCAGGTGCTGGTATCTTAATTGCGGTCCTAATTGCCATTTATATTCTCCAACTTTCAGACTTATATAGGTTTCTATGTTTGAGTTAATAGTCCAGTGGCGGAGCATAGCTGAATTGACGGTATAATTTTTAAAATTGGTGGACAGCACGTATGAGTCTGAATTGAAAGTATAGGTTGGTTGAATGTTAGCAGCTACATTGAATTGAACATTTTTATTTCCCAACACCTCCCACACGATACCGATAGGCAACGAAAACTGGTAATAGCGATTTACCAGCTCGGTCGAAAAAATTCCATTGTTATTTCTATAGATAGCGTATGAGTTAACAGTGTCAACACCCGAATTGCTAAGTAAGGCAATACTGGTTAGCTCTGTTGAGCCTTTATACGCCTCAATGTTATATTGCCGGATATTAAATTGAACACCGGAGGTTATGCCAAATGTATTTGATAAATGATAAGTGAAAGCCAATCCCGCTTCTATACCTGTACCAGGCTTATGTCGCACTAATTTATTAACGTCGGTAACAAAGTTGGCCGAAACGGGACCGTTTAAATTATTGCTTCTACTGTTTAGGTTTTTATCTTCTTTTAGTTTTCTATAACTAATTGAAGGCGCTATGTAAACGGTGTAACTAAACTTATTTTTCTGGTAATGAGTTCTTTTAGTGGTAAAATCAGAAAGGTCAGTAAGGTGCTGTTTAAGAAAGTTATCTGCGATATTTTTATCGTTAGGGTCACCATTAATTTTTTTGGTACTTGCAGGTTTTAATGTATTTGGTTCAATAGATACGGTTTGAGTTCCATCTATATTAACTGCCAAATTATTTTCCTCATCCTCGAAAGCATCTGACTTTTCACCGTCTTTATCCTTTCCTGCTACGAGCAAACTATTTACAAGGTTTTTAGGTTGAATTTTTTCAATTGCCTGATTGGTAAAAGATGAAATGAGATTGGTTGGCTGCTTAGAGATATTGAAAGCTACCGAATTGTTTATTGTCTTTTCTTTATCGTCTGTCGCGACTAATAGGGCGGTAACACCAGTGTTGGTATTTGCCATTTTTTCGATTACTACAGCATTTGCTGGATCTTTAGTTTGCTGAACAAAGTTTTTACCCCTTGAAGTTTTTTCAGTATTGCTTACCACGTTAAGTAAGGCATTTGAATTTTTGGAAGGGTAAACCTTAGCTGTCGTTTTTGCAGGTTGATCTAATACGAAAATATTAGGTTTAGGAGAGAAATATATGCTGATGGAAACAGTAGCAATCAGTATAGCAAAAGCAGCTATGGTAAGTCCGGGCCATCTTTTATCGCCATGAAGTTTTTTGTATATGCCCAGCCATACACCATCCGTAGGAAACATTCGGTGATTGTTGGCCTGCTGCTGCAGAAACTGCTCAAACTCATCTTTGTAGAATTCTTCTTCCATCTACATAATTTCTTTTATCACTTCTTTAGACCCGTTGCCCACGAAAATCGTGGTTTTGGTTTTTCAAGGATTTTTTTCTTAATTAAAATTCCCTCTAACATTGCTTTAGCCCTGGTGTATTGACTTCGACTGGTACTTTCTTCAATGTCTAGCATTTCTGCAATTTCCCTGTGACTGTAACCTTCTATTGCGTAAAGGTTTAAAACAGTTTTATAACCCACAGGTAAAATTCTTATGCATTCCGAAACTTGTTTGGCCTGCATTATAGAAGGCATTGTTTCTTCTTTAACATGAATGTATCCCGCATTTGCAAGGTCTACGCTGTCATTGAATTTTTTGTACTTCTTAAGAAAATTGATGCAGGTATGAACAATTATTCTTCTGATCCAGCCTTCAAATGCACCTTTGTTTTGAAACGTATGCATTTGGGTAAAAACCTTGATAAAACCTTCCTGAAGCATGTCTTCTGCATCTTCTCTGTTTTGAGCGTACCTATAACAAACCGCCAGCATTTTAGGGCTGTACCTGTTGTACAACTCTCTTTGGGCTGCAGTATCGTTATGCAAGCATCCGGCAATTATAAATTCTTCTGTCATGCAGGTAATTAAAGGATTACCCCTTAAAAATAGACAATATATTGTTTGAACTGCTGCATTGACAAATAAAAATTTACAATGCGATGCGGTAAGTATTATTTTTATTGCACAGTTAAAAAACTGCTTGTTCTAAAATAAGTTCATATGAAAAATATATTGGTTCCTACGGATTTTTCAGCGGTAAGTAACAACGCGGCTGTTTATGCTATTGAACTGGCCAAATCAATCAATTACCAAAAAATTATTTTCTACAATGTCTACCAGGCGCCGGTTATAACTGAGCCTGCCATACCTGCCATGCAGGTAATAGATTTTGATGCATTGAAAAAGATTAGTGACAGTTGCCTGAAAAAATTGAAGGACGAAAAATCTCACCTTGGGGATGGTAAGGTTGCATTTGAATGCATTAGTGAGTTTGGTGTTTTAGATGCAGGGATAACCGATGTGTGCGAACGATCCAACGCTGATATAATTGTAATGGGTATTTCAGGAGGTAACAATATTGAAGAAGTTTTGATTGGTAGTTCAGCCACGAGTGTAGCGCATCATACCAAGATACCAGTGATCATTGTACCACCACATGCAGTCTTCAGGCCCATAAAACAGGTGGTTATGGCCTGCGATTTTAAGAAAGTAGAACGCAATACTCCGGTTGAAGCCATTAAAAAGCTATTGGATTCTACGGGGGCTCACCTAAGTATTTTGCATGTAGACGAACATAAAAAGGAGCCTGCTGATGTAAACAATCAAAAAGATATTTTAAACGAACTCTTCGTTCAATATCACCCTGAGTTCTTTTTTACTCAAAACGAAGATTTTGCTGAGGGAATAAATGATTTTGCTGATGCCCACCAAATAGATATCGTCATCACCATTCCTAAAAAACATGGTCTGTTTGACCGGCTGTTCAGGAGAAGCCATACAAAGCATTTGGCTTTTCATACGAGTATTCCATTAATGTGTATTCATGAAGAAGGATAGCAGCGTTTCCTACAGAACTATAATCAAGAAGTTGTACAGTAAATTATCAGCTTAAATATTTACCAACAATAGGTACTCTTCTGCCCACACCAAAGGCTTTGGGACTGATACGAATGATGGGGCAAAACTGGTTACGCTTATATTCGTTTCGGTTGACTAGCATTAAAATTCTGTCAACCAATGCTGCATCAAAACCCTGGGCTTTTATTTCGTTGGGCCCCTGTCGGCGCTCAATATACTGGTACAAAATCTCATCTAAAATATCATAGGGTGGAAGACTGTCTGTATCTTTTTGATCTGGCCTCAATTCTGCACTGGGTGCCTTGTCAATAATATTTTTAGGAATGATTTCGCCATTCCTGTTAATGTACCTGGCAAGCGCATACACCTGTTGTTTATAGCAATCACCCAGCACTCCTATACCACCGGCCATATCGCCATACAAGGTTCCATAGCCGGTTGCCAGCTCACTTTTATTACTGGTATTTAAAAGTATGTAATGCAATTTGTTTGCAATGGCCATTAGGATAACACCTCTTGAACGGCTTTGCATATTTTCTTCGGCCAGCCCAAATGGGGTATTTTTAAACACAGGCTCAAGCGTTTTTAAAAAGCTTTCATACACATCATTAATCCTGATTACATCGTATGGATTTTGAAGATGTTGACTAAGCCTGGACGCATCATCAACCGAGTGGCCGGTGCTGTAAGGCGAAGGCATTAAAATACCCCTAACATTTTCCTTGCCTAAGGCTTCGCATGCAAGGGCTAAGACCACTGCGCTATCAATACCGCCGGATGAGCCCAGTATAGCCTTGCTAAAACCCATTTTTTGAAAATAATCCCTGATACCAAGCACCAAGGCATTGTAAATAAAACTTATGTTTCTTTCTGCATCAAACTTTAAAGGGTTGGGCTTAAAATCACCGGCAATTGTATAGAGATTTTTTTCACAGGGAGTAATGCTTCCGTCATCCATAAGATCTGCAAATTCAATTGCCTCCTGAAAAAGGGGTAGGGCCTTACAAATATTTCCCTGTTTGTCAAACATCAGCGATCCGCCATCAAAAACAATTTCGGTTTGGCTACCCGTTGCATTGCAATAAAACATGGGTAGTTTGTACTTCAAAACATTGGCTTTAATCACCGCCTTTCTTTCTTCATCATGTATATAATCGAACGGCGAGGCACTCAGGTTGATCATTACATCCGGGTGCTGTTTTATGAGTTCATCCATTGGGCAAATCCGGTATAAAGGATTGTCGTTGATGTTCCAGATATCCTCGCAAATAGTAACTGCCAACCTTCTCCCTTTAAACTCAATTACGTTCCAGTTAAATGCGGGTTCAAAATAGCGGTATTCATCAAACACATCATAGGTAGGTAACAGGGTTTTATGTACCTCAGCCACCACTTGCTTATTGTATAAAAGAAAGGCTGCATTAAAAAGATCTTTGCCTTGAATTTGAGGATTGCGTGCAGGGCCTCCAACCAATATTCCGATATTATCCGAGTGTTCTTTTATAGTGTCAATAGCCTGGTAACATTTATTTATAAAGTCTTTGAACTCAAGAAAATCACGGGGAGGATAACCACACACAGACAACTCACTAAACACAATCAAGTCAACTTTTTGTTGCCGGGCAGTTTCAACGGCCTCTATTATTTTTTGTGTATTGGCTTCAAAGTTTCCTATGTGATAGTTCTGTTGTGCAAGTGCAATTCTCATACTTCAAATTTCAGTATTTAGTTTCAAATAACGCCAAAGTAAACCGCCTTAATGTAATTTGCCGCAAACAAAAGGCTATGCAAAAATTGCTCCTCGGGTTACTTACCATATTGGTTATTTCAGGTTGCGGAAATAAGAAGGAGCCCGACGTATCAGCAATAAAAATTGATTTGCAGGCCCAGCGGTTTGAGAAAGATTTTTTTGCAATGGACACACTGCAACTTGATGCCGGCCTTCAAAAATTACATGAAAAATACCCGGGGTTTTTACAGGACTTTTTATTCAATATTCTGGCCTTACCTGCCCAGCCTGACAGTACCAACGCTGTTAAGAAAGATGTTACTTCCTTTATAAGAAGTTATAAGCCTGTTGAAGATTCAGCTGAGCAGATATTTAAAAATTTTACACTGGTCGCCGCCGAAATAGAAGACGGTTTAAAACATGTGAAGTACTACTTTCCTCAATACAAAATACCTAAAAAAGTAATCACCTTTATTGGGCCCATTAACAGTTATGGCAATATTATTACTACCGATGCCATTGCTATAGGATTGCAGTTGTATATGGGCGAAAATTATTCGTTGTATCAAAGTGAGGCGGGCCAGCAACTATATCCCTTATACATTTCTAAAAGGTTTGCCCCTCCATACATTGCAGCCGGTTGTATTAAAAACATTATCAGCGATATGTTTCCGGACAATAGTGCTGGCAGACCTTTGGTGGAGCAAATGATTGAGGCAGGCAAACGCCTGTATGTATTAGACAGGCTGATGCCTAAAACCGCTGACACCATCAAAACAGGATATACCAGGTTGCAATTGGCTGGCAGCTATGCGAATGAAGCTTTCATTTGGTCGTTCTTTTTGCAAAACGATTTACTGTTTTTGAACGACCCCGCCATTACAAAAGATTATATGACAGATGGACCCAAAACAGCGGTCATAGGTGAGTCTTCACCCGGTTTTATTGGCCAGTTTGTAGGATGGCAAATAGTAAAAAAATGGAAGGCAAGTAATGACAAGATATCGTTGGCAGAATTGATGAATACAAACCCGAAGAAGATATTTGAAGAGGCGAAGTATAAACCGAAGTAAAGGCTGCCGACTAACTACGATTTAATAAAATCAATTCATTTTAAAAGGAACGATCATTTCGAAAGAGGGTATGTTAACCTCAAAAACCTGTTTGTTGTTTTGGTTTTCCATTATGTACTTGCCAAACATTTTGCCCATTTCGGTTTTTAAGTTACAACCACTCACGTATTGAAACTGCTCACCCGGTGCTATTACAGGTTGCTGCCCTACCACACCTTCACCCTCTACTTCGCGATATTCTCCATTGCTGTCGAATATGTGCCAGTGACGCCGGTCTAGTTTTACAGAAAAACTGTTATGATTTTCTATGGTAATGCGATAGGCAAACATAAATTCGTTGTTGCCCGGATTACTGTAATCTGATTGGTAAAAAGTTTCAATGCTAATTTGAACGCCTTCGGAAAGTTTTGTGATCATACAGGAGGCTTTTAGTAAAAATAATGAAAAACCTAACCACTTATAATAACTAATGCAAAGACTTTACCAACCTGTTTCCTTTATGAAAAATGAACGGGAAACCGTGAGCTTTTCAATTTTGCATCCTTATGCCTGCTCGCATAAGGCATATCAATCAGAAGCATAAAGCAATTAAATTATTATGGGAATATCCCGGTTTAAAGTTGTAGAAACAAAACATTAACTGGCACTACTTTCAGTTTTTTCGATCATAAACTCTTTTTCCACTACCACCGTGAAAAGTCAACCCCTACCTTTGTCTCACACATACTTTCAACCTAAAATAAAAAATTCATGACAACAATTGCGGTAGCAAAAGGCGATGGCATTGGTCCGGAAATTATGGATGCTGTGCTGCACATATTTGATGCAGCTAACCTTCCCTTGCAATATGAATTGGTGGATATGGGAAAATGGGTTTTTGACAAAGGCTACAGCAATGGTATGACACCTGATGCGCAAAGTACTATTGAGAAACTGGGAATTTTATTTAAAGGCCCCATGGAAACCCCCAAAGGGAAGGGCGTTAAAAGTATAAATGTTACTGCACGGAAAACTTGGAATACCTATGCCAATAACAGGGTTTTTCAGTCGTTACATGGGGTAAACACCGTTTTCTCAAGCGCCGGTATTCCTATTGACATTACCATGGTTCGCGAGAATATTGAGGATACTTATGGTGGTATAGAACATATGCTTACCCACGATGTGGCCCTGAGCCGTAGGTTTATTACTAAGCCGGGTAGCATGCAGGTAATAAGGTATGCCTTTGAAATGGCTAAAAAGAAAGGTACCCGACGCATTACCTGCGGTCACAAAGCCAACATTATGAAACTAACCGATGGATTATTCCTTGATACGTTTTATGAAATAGCGAAGGATTATCCCGAGCTGAAGGCAGACGATATAATTGTAGATGACCTTGCCATGAAATTGGTAGTACGGCCACATGAGTTTGATGTAATCGTAATGACCAACCTGCAGGGTGATATAATAAGCGACTTATGTGCAGGGCTGGTAGGAGGTCTGGGGTTTGCCCCATCGGCTAACATTGGCGATCATATTGCAATTTTTGAAGCAGTACACGGTACAGCACCGGATATTGCAGGTAAGAATATTGCAAACCCTACTGCACTTTTATTAAGTGGTATTACCATGCTTAGGCATTTAGGGTTAATGCAGGGAGCAGCACAAATTGAAAATTCTTTGTTGTACACGCTTGAGCAGGGCGTACATACAGGAGATTTTGGCGATAAGTTAAAACAATCGGTTAATACAACTGACTTTGCTCAAACCATCATTGCCAATTTTGGCAAGCAACCAGCACACAATCCAAAGCCTATGCTGGCAGACATGCCTCCAACACCTACTTTATTTACCATCGTAGAAAACTCCATGATGGAAAATGTAGAAACCAGCCAGGAAGTAATTGTAGGTGTTGATATGTTTATTGAGAGCAATGAACAGCCTGCAAATGTTGCTGAAAAATGCCTCGCTCATACACTCAATCTTTTTAAGCTGGTTACCATTAGCAACCGTGGTACGCAGGTTTGGCCCAAGGGAAGCATATTTACCAACCTGGTTAACACCTACGCCTGCCGGTTTGAAAGTATTGGAGATGCACCGGTAACGCAAATAGATATTATTGAATTATACAAACGCCTGGCACAGGATTTTAAGGTATGTTCAACGGAGTTATTGAATACTTCGGATGGAAAGAAAATGTACAGCCTTGCACAGGGACAATAAGATTTTATTCAAGGAAAGATATAAATGAAAAGACCTGTTCAAATGTTGAGCGGGTCTTTTTATTGTTAGTGTAACTGTTACGGCTTTTTGGGCATCACGGCTTTAGGGGGTTCTGTTTTTTCAGGCTCATCCTTTTTGTTCTTATCTTTTTTTCCGCCGAATATTCCTCTTAAAAAACCTCTCTTTTCTTTCTTTTCCGGCTCAACCTGTTCTGATTTATCCGGGTTGGGGTTTGCAGGTTTTTCCTCGGTGGGGACGCCTGGTTTTACTTTCTCTTTCGGCAGATCGCTTTCTGCCCCAATTTCTTCAGGCGCAGCATCCGCCGGAATGTTATAGTCTTCTGAACTGCCATTACCAATGTCTTCGCCCTGTGCACCCGGCGATACGTTGTTTGAATTATTCAGATAGTCATAAATAACATCGTTGCTCATGTTTTCAGGTTGCAAGAACTTGGCGTTTCTATCGAGCCCCAAAGTTTTATCCTTAAGGGCTTTGCTATAAAAATAAGCCCATATAGGTAAGGCTGCTCTTGATCCCTGGCCTAAATCACTATTAAAACGAATGAAACGATCGTCGCATCCAACCCATGCGCCAGCCAATAATTGAGGAGTGTAGCCCATAAACCACCCATCGCTGTTATCGTTGGTAGTACCGGTTTTACCTGCAATTTCTCCTTCAACACCATAGCCAGCCATAGCGCGGCCTGTACCATTGTTTATTACATTTTGCATCATTAACGCAACAGAGTAGGCAGTTACTTCGCTTATTACTTCTTTGCGTTGTGCCGGTATAAAGTTCTCCAGCACATTGCCATTCCTGTCTTCAATTCTTGCTATTAATAATGGTTTAGAGTTAAACCCTCTTCCGGGAAACATACTGTATCCCTGCATCATTTCGTACAACGAAATTTCGCAGCTTCCCAATGCAATAGATGGATAAGGTTCAATCTTTGTTTGAAGGTTGCATCTTTTTAAAAAGTCAACGAAACGTTTGGAGCCATCGTTTGCATTGTTGCCCAGTTGTTTCATTATATAAGCCGTAGCACAGTTTCTCGACCAGGTTAAGGCCTGCATCATGGTCATACTTCTTCCGGTGCAGGTACTGCCTGTTGCAGGCACCAGGCCATATTCGCCAAAGTTTTGTTGTACATCCTGCACGGTAGTGTTTGGCGTAAAACCACCTTCCTCAATGGCAAGGCTATATAACAAAGGTTTTATGGTAGAACCAACTTGTCTTTTAGTATTGATGTTTACGTGATCGTATTTAAATGTCTTAAAATCGATACCGCCCACCCACGCTTTTATCTGTCCGCTCAAAGGGTCCATTGCCATAAAACCTGCCTGCATCATCTGGCGATGGTATTTAATGGAGTCATAGGGTGTCATGGTGGTGTCGGTTTCGCGACGCGTATTCCATGCAAAAACCCTCATGGGTGTTTTCTTGTAAAATGTCTTCTTTATTTCGTCCTCTTCCAAGCCGTCTTTTTTTAAATTCTTCCAGCGATCACTGGCCTTCATGGCAGCTTCCAATACGTTGGTATGCCCTTCCCATACCTTGCCATTTTTAATATTGCTTTGCGAGTTCAATACCTTTTGCATGTAACTCATGTGCTTGCCCACGGCTTCTTCGGCATATAATTGCATGCGTGGATTAACAGTGGTATATATTTTCAATCCATCACGGTACAGATCATAGTTGTCGCCATTGGGTTTGGTGTGCGCTTTACACCATTTCTTCATTTCTTCTCCCAATACCATTCTGAAATAAGGAGCTAACCCGGCAGTTTCATCCAGTTTTTTAAAGTTGATGACAATTGCTTTTCTTTTCAGGTCTTCGGCCTCACTTACTGTTACAAATTTGTTGCGTTTCATTTGGTCGATCACCGTGTTTCGGCGATCCAGCGCCAGTTTTGGATTGCGTCGTGGATTGTACAAAGTAGGAGCGTTGACCATGCCAATCATAACTGCGGCTTCTTCTACTTTAAGCCTGTCCGGTTCCTTTTGAAAGAAGGTTTTTGATGCGTTGCGAATGCCATACACGTTATCGCTGAAGGGTACCGTATTGAGGTACAAGGTGATGATCTCATCCTTCGTAAAATTTCTTTCGAGCTTAATGGCTATGATGCTCTCCTTAATTTTTTGGATGATTCTTTTAAGCGGGTTGCGACTATAGTCGGTAAATAAATTTTTTGCAAGCTGCTGTGTAATGGTACTGGCGCCACCATCTCTGCCCAGTTTTACAATGGCACGTGCCAGTCCGTAGGCGTCTATGCCGCTGTGCTCATAAAAACGCTCGTCTTCCGTAGCTACCAAAGCATGCACAACATTGCTGTTTATGTCTTTAAATTCAACATTGGTACGATCTTCCAGGTAATATTTCCCCATCAGCGTGCCATCGTCAGCAATGACCTCGCTGGCAAGCGAAGCAGATGGGTTTTCGAGATCTTCGATGGAAGGCATTTTGCCAAAGAAGCCCCAGTTGGCAAAAAGAATAAGTAACACTACAAAGCCAAAACCGATCAATACCAACCGCCAGAAGATTTTAACCGGTTTGCTTACAGAAATCTGTTTCATATAATTATTTGATGTCAGGGTTTGTTTATCGGGACAGGAAAATATAAAAGGGAGTCGAAAAATGTGACTTCAATATTTAATAAAATACCCTAAAAATTATGCCTCGATTTTATAAAATGAATCCACGCCAAAAATGTAATGCAAGTTAGAAGCTGGTTAAAAATGATGTTTGATAATACCAACAGCAATTTTCCATAGCTTCTCCGTTGCGTCGCAATCACTTCATCTGTGGTAAATGTGGCATCGTCAGTTTCAAATTCAAAGTTTCAAATTAAATTTATACAGCTTTTTAGGTTGGTTGATTAAAATTTACCCGGAAATGCCTGTTGTATCAACTGTTTATAAGCGGTCATGTCCAGGCTGGTTTTAAGTAGCTCTAAATTTTCGGCACTAATAACCAGGAAGCTGTATTTATCAGCATTCAACCATGGTAAAATCCGGCTATTTGTTACCGGCCTAACTTTATCAATATAATCTACTGCCGCATTAGCATCGCTGAATGGCCCCTGCAGTACAATATTATATCGGTCATCTAATTTTAGCGATCCCATTTCAATAGGCTTATTATAAAATTTCTCCCTGTTGTACCTGTTAAATGCATTTTTAGCCTCGCTTGCATAAACCGGGTCAACCTTATCCATTACCACAATTACAAAGTGCGGATCGGCAGGTTTAAAAACAAAGTTTTTGACTATGAGTGTAGGAGCAACTTTTGCCACAGTATCCTTTAACGCAGGGGCAACAATTACCGCAGGTGAAGTTTTTGATAGGGTATCTTTTACCGGAGGCTTAACGTTGGTAGTTACAGCACTATCTTTTTTTACCGGTGGAATAATGGGAGCAGCTTTTGCCACTGTATCTTTTTTAACCGGGGGAATAATGGGAGCAGCTTTTGCCACTATATCTTTTTTTACCGGGGGAATGATGGGAGCAACTTTGGCCACTGTATCTTTTTTAACCGGGGTAATAATGGGAGCCGCTTTGGCCACTGTATCTT
>JAJAYD010000253.1 GCA_026786345.1 Chitinophagaceae bacterium | reverse complement strand
GTTTGAAACCCGGCCTTACTCACCACCAACTCCACCGTAGGATCAAGTGTATCAATTAAACTAAATTTACCTGCACTATCTGTTACGGTAAACTCCTTTGAGCGATTGACAAACACCATTGCACCCGCAACAGGCAGTTGCGAAGTAGCTTCGACCACTGTTCCGTTGAAAATGCTTACACCGGCAATTAACTGCAAGGGCAACAGTAGCAACAATAACAGTTTAAGCTGCACAGTATTTATTTTAATAAAGTAATCTAACCTTAATTGTTTCTTTTACTTCCTTTAAAAGCTGCACAGCGCGGCCAGATAGTTTTTTGTCAATATCCAACACCACATAACCTATGTCGTCGTTGGTTTTTAAATACTGGCCCACAATGTTGATGTTATATTTTGAAAGTTCAGTATTGATAGCGCTCAACACACCGGGCACGTTGTTGTGAATATGCAGAATGCGATGGGTGCCTTCCTGCGGTGGCAGGTTAAGCGAGGGCACCGTATGCGAACCATTGGTTATTCCTTTTTCAAGAAACTGGAACAATTTATTGCTTACATCATCACCAATATTTTCCTGTGCCTCTTCTGTGCTTCCACCAATATGAGGGGTTAGCATAACGTTGGGTAAATTCTTTAATGGCGTATCAAAAGGATCACCATTTTTTTCGGGCTCCACCGGAAAAACATCAATGGCAGCACCCCCTAAATTACAATCGGTTATAGCCTTGCCAAGGGCGTTAAGGTCCACTACTTCGCCCCTTGCATAGTTTATTAAAATGCTACCTTTTTTAAAGTTCTTAAGGTTGGTTTTGTTTATAAGGTTTTTAGTGACGGAAGTTTCAGGTACGTGCAGCGATATAACATCGGACTGGCTTACTACATCTTTTAATGTTTTTTTATCAACAGCGTTGCCCAATGGCATCCTGGTTTCTATATCGTAGAAAATTACTTTCATACCCAACGCCTCGGCCAATACGCTCAACTGGCTGCCGATATTGCCGTATCCAATAATTCCCAGGGTTTTGCCCCTCAACTCATAACTACCCTTTGCTTCTTTTAGCCAAATACCTTTGTGAGCAGCCATGTTTTTGTCAGGTATCCGCCTAATGAGCATGATAGCAGCACCAATTACCAACTCTGCTACACTACGCGTATTACTATAGGGAGCATTAAAAACGGTGATACCCTTTTTTGTGGCTTCTTTTAAATTAACCTGGTTTACACCTATGCAGAAACATCCTATTGCCTGCAGTTTTGTAGCAGCTTGTAAAACCTTTGCCGTAACCTTGGTTTTTGATCTTATGCCAAGCAGGTGCACATTTTCAATGGCCTTCATCAATTCCTGCTCGCTTAATGCACCACTCAATTTTTTTACATTTTGGTAGCCATTATCTTTAAAACGCTGAACAGCTTTGTCACTAATGTTTTCTAAGAAAAGTATATTGATTTTGTCTTTGGGGTAACTGGTAAGCTTGTGATCCATTAATGCGTTGTTTTTTTGGTTGGGCGAATTTACGGTTTAATCTCAATTAGGAAGGTAGCATTGGCTTACAACGTTAGCATGCAGGGATTAATAATTTCAGCCTGGGACATAGAAATCACTTTTCTTGAGGGGGAGCATCCCTAATTGCTGTTGGTCAAGCGACCAACAGCGGCGCAGTGACAAAGAGCATCGTGTAGCGTTAACCAAATAGGATCATAGGCACCTTCTTTCGTACCCTGAGCGGAGCCGAAGGGTCACATAGGCTCCTATGTGTGTATTCACTTTGTACCTATGTGCCTATTGTGGTAAAAAAATCGTTTACGAAAATCTTTGCAATAAAATTTAGACAGCTTCTTAGTAGCTGTTTAAAAATGAAGATTTATAATACCATCAGCAGTTTTCTCTAGCCCCCCGAACGTCAGCCTGAAAGAATTTGTTCTGGCGGGTACAATATCCATAAATGTTTTTTTCCAACTTCGGTACGGGCAGGCTCCTTCCTCCGCTGTTGCGGAACTCTTCATCTGTAGTTAATATGGCATCTTCAGTTTCAAAATCAAAGTTTCAAATTGAATTTAAACAGCTTCTTGTCTTTTATTAAATATCTGAACATTACATTTGCCTGCAACTATTTTATTTGCAACTTATATTATATGAAGACCACAGGCGAAATGATACCATTTAGAATATTGATTGCGGACGACGACAATGACGATATACAACTTACCAAGGATTGTTTTGACGAGAATAAACTTAATGTGAAAATAGATGAGGTTGCTGATGGCCAATCCCTTGTGGAATTATTAAGAGGCAAAGGCAAAAATTATCCCTTTAAAGACCTTCCCCAACTTATTTTACTTGATTTAAATATGCCACGTAAAAGTGGGTTTGAAGCATTGGCCGAAATAAAGGCCGATGAGAACCTTTGCAAAATCCCCATCATTGTTTTTACTACTTCCAAAGCTCCAAAAGATATTGAAAAAGCATACCAGTTAGGAGCCAACTGCTTTGTAAGCAAGCCCAACACGCTTGATGAGTGGTGCGAAAAAATGGGGAAACTTGGCCGCTTTTGGATGGAATGCGTTAAAGTGGTCAACTAGTGAAAGCTTCTCAGCACATCTAATTTATCATCTAAAAGAATGTGCATAAAACCCCTTGTATAGCCAAAGAAATAAAAGTTATTCAGAATGCCCACACTATTGCTTAGAGAGGCATGGTGGTTGCATAGTAGCTAAATGGTTTGATATATTTTTGGCGAAAAAAATTATTGTTTTGAAATTAATCCTATTCTTCGTTTTAGCTCTCAGCATAGTTTCCTGTAAAGAATCGATCTCAAAAAAATCAAAAAATCAAAAAAGCCTGGTGGAGGATAAAACCTTTCGCCCGTTAACTGAATCCGAAAAGAATTACTACACCGGCCGGCTTGAAAAAATGTATGATTCTTTGCTGGTGCGTCGTGGTTTCAATGGTAGTATCATCATAGCTAAAAACGGAGAAGTTTTATTAGAACATTATAAAGGTTATTCAGATTTTGCCACAAAGGACACCATCACCCCTACTACTGCCTTTCACCTGGCATCTATATCAAAAACCTTTACAGGTATGGCGGTTTTAAAGCTGGTTGAAGAACACAAGCTTAATTTGTTTGACTCGGTTCAGCACTTTTTCCCTGATTTTCCCTACCATAATATTACCGTAAAGTTGTTGCTTACACATCGCAGTGGGCTGCCCAACTACTCATACTTTTTAACCAGAGATACCGCCTTTCGAAAGCGCATAGCCACCAACCAGGATATGCTTGATTTTATGATCAAAAACAATCCTATGCGGTATGGTTATCCTGACAGGGGATTTAATTATTGCAACACCAATTACGCATTGCTGGCGCTGATTGTTGAAAAAGTAACCGGTCAACCTTTTCCTGAATATATGAAGAGTACCGTTTTTGCTCCGCTCAGCATGAACAATACTTTTATTTTTTCAATTAAGGACACGGCTAATTACAAGCCCAGTTACCTGGCCAATAACCGTCCTATCCGGCTGGAGACAATGGATTGTATTTACGGTGATAAGAATGTGTACAGCACCCCACGCGATCTGCTTAAATGGGATGGCGCAATGTATAAGAACAGTTTTGTAAGCCAGTCAACCTACCAGGAAGCTATTACTCCATACAGCAACGAAAGACCGTCGAAACATAATTACGGCATGGGCTGGCGCCTGATGATGTTACCCGATAATAAAATTGTGTACCATAACGGTTGGTGGCATGGAAACAACAATTCATTTACCCGTTTCATAGAGGATTCTGCTACTGTAATTATTATTGGTAACCGCTATAACAGGGGCAATTATGCAGGAATGAAATTCGCACCGCTCTTTGGCTCTGGCACCGATACTACCAAACAATTGGAATGAGGTTTGTCTTTAACTCTTTTTTCTTAAATATAGCTTTAACCATATGGCATCATATGCACATACTTTTCGTACCCTGAACAGAGCCGAAGGGTACCTTATCATAGGCACATACTTTTCGTACCTTGAACAGAGCCGAAGGGTACCTTATCATAGGCACATACTTTTCGTACCCTGAGCGGAGCCGAAGGGTATCTAAGGGTCTCTTGTGGTAAAACAATCAGTATGCGAAAATCTTTCAAATAAAATCTATTCAGCTTGTAAAACTTAATACTTTCTTTTCTAAAACGTCCATAAAACAAAGACCCGCATCTTCACTTTCAGTCGGCACGATAATGATGTTGCTTTAACGGAAAATCCTATCTCTCCATTCGTTATTCATTCAAATTACATAGATTGGGGAATTGCTAAGTTGCCAAATTATAAATTGTATATCATGAAAAAAATACTGCTAATGCTTTTAACTGCAAGCCTTGTGGAAACATTACCTGCACAGGCGCCACTTACTCCGGAAACAATGTGGAAGTTGGGCAGGGTTTCAGGTGTGGGGGTTTCGGACGATCAGAAGCAAATAGTATTTACTGTGAGCAACCCCGACATGGCTACTAACAAGAGTAACAAAAAGACTTACCAGGTAAGTGTAGACGGTGGGGCTGCTACTGAAATTACCGCTACAGAAACGCTTATTAAGAATACCAAAATATCACCTGATGGCAAATACCTGCTGGAGGCTGCCGATGTAAAAATGCGGAGCGTATTTGGTAAAGATTTTTACCCCGATCTTCCTAAGTCGAACGTTCAAATTTATGATGGGTTAAACTACCGCCATTGGGACGAATGGGAAGATGGAAATTTTAGTCATGTTTTCATTCACACTTTAGCAAACGGTAAAAAGGGAAAAGCAAAGGGAAAAGATATTATGAGTGGCCAGCCTTATGACTGTCCACAAAAACCTTTTGGTGGCGACGAAGATTTTATATGGAGCAACGATGGTAAGGAGGTGTTGTATGTAACCAAACCAAAAGTTGGAACGGCATACGCACTCAGCACCAACACCGATATTTTTTCGTACAACGTTGCTACCGGCGCAATCATAAACATTACCGACGGAAGAATGGGTTATGACATCAACCCTGCCTTTTCGAAGCAAGGCACTTTAGCATGGCTGAGTATGGAGCGTGAAGGCTATGAGGCAGACAAGCAAGACATTATTGTGCGTAAAGGCAATGACTTTGTAAATGTTACCAAAGACTGGGATGGAAGTGTAAATTCATTTAGATGGAGTAATGATGGAACTAAAATATATTTTGAAGCTCCGGTTGAAGGCACCCTTCAATTGTTTGTAGTAAACGTTGATGGGTTGGCACCGGCAATGGTAAGGCAAATTACCAATGGCGCTTTCGATATAAACGGGTTGGTGGGCCAGGCCGGCGAAAATTTTATAGTAAGCCGTACCGATATGAACCACTCAGCCGAATTGTATAGTGTACACCTGGCTGATGGGCGCATGAGGCAACTGACACATGTAAATGATGAAGCGTATAAAAAAATAGCCACCAGTAAAATTGAAAGCAAACTAGTGACTACTACCGATGGCAAACAGATGCTGGTGTATGTGATATTCCCTCCAGACTTTGATGCAACCAAAAAGTATCCTACGATATTGTATTGCCAGGGTGGCCCGCAAAGCCCGTTAACACAGAGCTACAGTTTTCGCTGGAACTTTTCTTTAATGGCGGCAGGTGGTTATATTATTGTTGCACCAAACCGCCGGGGTATGTATGGTCATGGCCGGGAGTGGAATGAGCAAATAAGTAAAGACTGGGGCGGACAGGTGATGAAGGATTACTTGAGTGCAATTGATGAGGTTAGTAAAGAGGCTTATGTTGATAAAGAGCGTCTGGGATGTATTGGTGCCAGTTTTGGTGGATATTCAGCCTTTTGGCTGGCTGGTAATCACAACAATCGTTTTAAAACCTTTATATCGCACGACGGCATTTTTGATATGCGCAGCATG
>JAJAYD010000252.1 GCA_026786345.1 Chitinophagaceae bacterium | reverse complement strand
TGATATGAACCTGCATAATAAGAAATTGCAATTTTCTCCCCGGGGGTTTAATGAAATAAAGGAAACAATTATAAAAAATATGTAGCACTAGCGCAGGCTACTTTGCTTTTATCCTGCCGGGATTTTTATTAATAAATTCTTCCCATCCTTTTAATCCCTTTGTAGCTTTTCCTAACACTGATGTAGACTGGTAATGGTGGCACAATGCTACAGCTAACGCATCGGTAGCATCAAAAAATGCCGGCTTCTCTTCCAGATGTAAAATGCGTTGCAGCATTTTCCAAACCTGGTCTTTATCAGCATTACCATTACCGGTTATAGATTGCTTTACTTTTTTAGGCGAGTATTCCGTTACAGGCAAACCGGCTTGCATGGCAGCTGCAATAGCTACGCCCTGTGCTCTGCCCAGCTTTAGCATACTCTGTACATTCTTTCCAAAAAACGGGGCTTCAATGGCAAAGGTGGTAGGCTTATATTTTTTTATCAGTTCACAAACGGTAAAGTGAATGGTTTGCAAACGATCGTAGGCATCTTTTTTAGCAGCAAGTTTTAATACATCCATTTCTATCAAACTTGGTTCGCTATGCGTGGCATCCATAATGGCATAACCCATGATGATTGTTCCGGGGTCGATGCCTAAAATAATATTTGACTGCTTAATCATCAGGGTGTGAAAATAGGATAACTATACATAGGTATTGGTATCTAAAGAACTGGTAGTCTTATTTTTTAAGTAGGTTTGGCAAAATTTATTGCGCTGAATAAAAACATCAAAATATTTCTAAACTACTTCTTAGGGCCCATACTTTTTATCTGGTTATCTTTTTCTATTTACAACCATGTTATTCACCAGCCAAACTGGTATGCTTCGTGGCAAAAAATCAAACTATCGTTATACGGGCCGCAATCATTTAAGGTGATAGCTGTTATTGTATTAATGTTTTTGAACTGGAGTATAGAAGCCCTAAAATGGAAGATAGTAGTTAAGCATATAGAAGATATTTCTTTTATCACAGCTTTCAAGGGTATACTCGCCGGGGTGTCGCTTGCCATAAATACACCCAACAGAATAGGCGAATATTTTGGAAGAATGATCTACCTGAGCGAGGGCAACAGGTTACGTGCCATTACCCTTACAGTAGTTGGTAGTACGAGTCAACTTATTATAACAGTTATTTTTGGAATCATTGGCTTATTTTTTCTCCGGCAAAATTTGGTTGATACAACTAATGGTGCAATCGGATTGTCAATGTTATGGATTAACATCATTATTTATGGTGCATCAGGCATTGCACTCATTTTGTTGCTCATTTATTTCAGACTAGGTTTTTTAACCAGGCTGATTGAGAAGATACCTTTTGTTGCAAAGTATGTTTACTTCATTCAAAAGCTGGAAGAATTTGAATGGCCCGAGTTATTAAAAGTATTAATCCTTTCATTGCTCAGGTACGGCGTATTTATCATTCAATACGTTTTATTGTTGCAGGTATTTGGTGTAGAAATAAGCTTATTGAATGCATGCCTGCTAACGTTTGTCATGTTTTTAATTTTAGCTGTTGTACCCACCATTGCGTTGGCTGAGTTAGGACTGAGAGGGCAGGTTGGTTTGTTATTGTTCGGCTTGTTTAGCAACAACTCGTTAGGTATTGTGTTAACAGCTTCAGGTATTTGGATCATTAATTTGGTAGTGCCTGCTTTGGCAGGAAGTTTGTTCATACTAGGAAAAAAATTTTTTAGAAATAAGTAAAGTGAAAAGACCGTTACTCCTGATACTATTGATTTGTTTTGCTACGCGAATTACAGCAGGTGATAATTTTTGCGGCATCAGAAACTATGCATTCAACGCAGGCGAAAATTTATCGATGGTAGTATATTACTCCGTTGCTGGTATCTATGTAAATGCAGGTACTGCTTCGTTTGTTACCACACTCGAAAATATTAATAACAAGCCTGTCTACCACGTAGTAGGTACAGGTGTAACCAACTCTAAATACGATTGGATATTTAAAGTAAGAGACCGGTACGAAAGTTATTTTGATACCGCTACACTTCAACCTTATAAGTTTATCAGGAACATTAACGAGGGTGGTTATAAAAAGTACGAGAACATAACCTTTAACCAGGTGACCAATACAGCGGTAACTACCGACGGGGTTTTTAAAATTTCAAACTGCATACAGGATGTTATCAGCGCTGTGTACTATGCACGTAATATAAATTTTGATAAATACCAGGAAGGTGATAAGATACCATTCGACCTGTTTATGGATAACCAGGTTTTTCACATGTATGTTCGCTATATGGGCAAGGAAATTATTAAAACCCGTTATGGCAAATTCCACACTATAAAATTTAAACCATTATTAGTTAGAGGAACTTTATTTGAGGGTGGAGAAAAGATGACCGTGTGGGTAAGTGACGATGCCAACAAAGTACCACTGCGTATAGAAAGCGCCATTATTGTTGGGTCAGTTAAGGTTGATATGATGGGTTATAGAAACCTTCGTTATCCACTTACCTCACTCATCAGCCTTCGTTAATGCTGTAATAAACCAGCCGTTCTTAATCCAAAGATTTAATCCATTCATCCAAACTAAAAGTTTGTTTTACTCTTGGTCCCTTTTCGGTCATCTGCAGGGTGCAGCATTCATGTTGAGGGTCATGTTCCAGGTACAATACATATTCCTTTGCCACTGCTTCGTTTAAAAAGGCCTTCTTCTCCACCAATGTTTTTAAGGGAAACATATCGTAAGCCATAACAAAGGGAAAGGGCAGATGACCTACAGACGGAAGCAGGTCGGCCATAAAAACAATTGTTTGCCCTTTGTATATTATTTGGGGTAGCATCATGCCATCGGTATGGCCATACGCAAACCTGAAACTAATATGCGCTGTTAATTGAACGCCATCAACAACATCAATAAATTTTAATTGCCCGCTTTCCTCAATTGGTAAAATATTCTCCTTTAAAAAGGAAGCCTTCTCCCGTTCGTTTGGTTGTACTGCCCATTGCCAATGTTGCCGGTTGCTCCAGTAGGTAGCATTCTTAAAAGCAGTAACATACTTGCCATCTTCTATTACAATACTTCCACCACAATGGTCAAAATGTAAGTGGGTTAATACAACATCGGTTACATCATCTTTGGTAAAACCATGTTTAGCCAGGGAGGTATTCAATGTGTCGTTACCATGCAGGTAATAGTGGCCAAAAAATTTTGCATCCTGTTTGTCGCCCATGCCATTGTCTATTAAAATAAGGCGATCCTCCTCTTTAACTAACAGGCAACGCATGGCCCAACTGCATAAATTATTTTCGTCTGCCAGATTAATTTTATTCCAAATGCTCTTAGGTACCACGCCAAACATTGCGCCTCCGTCCAGTTTAAAATAGCCGGTATTTATAGTGTATAAATTCATGTTACACAATTGAAACAGTTAATGATTTCGATTTTGAAGAAGCTGCAAATAACCCAATCAATCCAATAACAAAAAATACAATAAGGGCAAGTACACTAAACTTCATTCCAATCAGTTCATCAATATATCCAAAGCTAAGCAAGCCAATAACGATTGCCACCTTTTCGGTAACGTCGTAAAAGCTAAAGTAGGAGGCGGTATCTTTTGTTTGCGGCATTAGTTTGCTATAGGTAGAGCGGCTTAATGATTGTATGCCGCCCATCACCAATCCAACTGCTGAGGCAAGACAATAAAAGCCAACTTCTGCGTTGATACCGGCTTCGGCAGCATTGGCAATAAAGTAAGCTGCAATACAAATGCCTATCCATAAAAACACTACACTTTTTAATACCGTAAGGTTACCAAAGCGGGCAGAAAGTTTTGCCATTACATAAGCACCCACCACTGCTACTAATTGCACTACAACCAGCGTTAATATCAGCTTGGTATCATCAAGATTTAATAACTGTTTACCAAACACACTTGCAGCCAGCATAACAGTTTGTACACCCATGCTATAAAAGAAAAATGCAAACAGGTATCGCTTCAAAACCGGCATAGATTTTAACTGGTTCCAAACCTTTCTCAATTCCCGAAAACCATCGGTTAAAAAATTACCGCTTTGCTCTCTTGATGCAGGAACGGATGCAGGCAGGCGGGCAAATGTTATTTGTGCAAAACCTGCCCACCATAAACCAACCAATAAAAAGGTTACTCTTGGTCCGGTGGTATCATCACCTTTTGAACCAAAATAAAGGACCAGGCCAAAGCCTAATAATTGCAGGATTACACTGCCAATATAACCCATGGCAAAACCTTTGGCCGATACCCGGTCGCGGTCTTCGGGGGCTGCTATCTCCGGCAGGTAAGAGTTGTAAAAAACAAGACTGCCCACATACCCAATGGCAGCAATGGCAAACAAGCCAATTGCCAGCCCTACATTAGGTTGAGCACCCCCAAAAAAATACAGGCCAAAACATGCAGCAGAACCGATGTAGCAAAAAAATTGCATGAACTTTTTTTTTGTTTCCCCTACTATCAGCCACTGATGAAAGTATAGGCAACAGGCAGGCGATTGCCAGGTACGCAACGGCCAGTGTGTAATCGTACAAAGCCGAGTTTTTAAAAAGTCTGCCAAATAGTGGTACACTATTTTCGCCGTAGGCAGCTTTGGTAATGCCTAAAAAGTAAATAGGAAAAAAAGTAGTAGTGATAACAAGATTATAAACGCTGTTGGCCCAATCGTACATAGCCCAGCCGTTTATAACCCTTTTATTAGCAGTTTGCATTGTTGGCTTTTTGTGGTTTTAAAGATAGTAGAAAAATATTCCTGACTACTTATCTTAATAATTTCAAAGCCTGACTTGGGTTCTCATTTTTACTGTGACTTTATTTGATTGAGCGATTACCTTGTTGAAGGAGTAGACCATTTAATCTCTTTCATGAAAAATGGAGCGATGACAAGAGTAATAAATATTGCGCCTAAGATAGTAACTATCAAATTTCCAATATTAAAAAGATGCTTTGCAAATAAAAACCGGGTAATTGTTATTGCAGTGGTTATTAGAAGAATGAATGGCCAATAAAATTTATTTGTACGCAGATGAACCGAAGAGTGCTTTCTAAATTGGAATATTACGACACCAATGACTATACCCCCAATCAGCGAACTCGCATGTTGACAAATTTTATAAACAGGTACTTTAAAAGGTCCAACTCTAATGTGATTTTGCAAGTAAGTTGACCGTAAAACAAAGTAGCCGTTTTCGTGTGTAAAACCGTCCCATAACAAGTGAGAGGCTGCACCTATTACAATTGACAAAAGCATAATTGGCACATGCATTTTAAAATACGCTGTCCATTGGAAAGACATAAAAGAAACAAAACGGCTTTTTAAAAATTGTGGAAGATTTTTCAGAAGGCTATTTCGAATTATTTTATGCTAAACAAAGCAAACAACAATAGCCAATGGAAGATCAACAATAAAAAGACCAGGTAAAGTATGACTGTATATACTTTGCACTTTCATGCGAATGAAATATTCAAAATCAGGAATCATACTTCCTGCAATAAGACCGGATGCAGAAAACCATTTATATTTTTTGGTTAGGAGCGGTAATATAATAGCGGGATGAGATAGAGTAAAAGGCATTGCTTTTTACCGGGAATTTAAAAACACAATGAGACTTTCTATTCCTAAAATCTAATTCAAATAGCCCATATAAATCAACACAAGTAACACGGCCCCTGCAACTATACGGTACCAGCCAAACAACCTGAAACCATATTTCTGCAGGAAAGTAATAAAGAATTTTATGGCAAGTAAGGCTACAATAAATGCCACCAGGTTTCCGATGCCTAATAGTTTAAGGTTGTCGGTGTTCGTTAAAACTTCGGGGTGCTCTTTAAAAGTTTTAAGCAGTTTGTACCCGGTAGCTGCAGCCATAGTTGGTACTGCAAGAAAGAACGAAAACTCTGCCGCCAGGCTACGTGTTAACCTTTGCTGCATACCCCCGATTATAGAGGCAGCGCTACGGCTTAC
>JAJAYD010000251.1 GCA_026786345.1 Chitinophagaceae bacterium | reverse complement strand
TTATGGCATTTAAAAGATATGGTTGTTGCCAAACAACACAGCACCGAGTTTGGTAAAGGCCAGTTGGATATAAAGGGTATGCTGGGTCTTGCAAAGAAATCGGGCATGAAACATTTTTTTGTAGAGCAGGAAGAATACACCAGCACCGCTTTTGAAAGCCTTCAGCAGGACTTTGATTATTTAATGAAGATGAAATAGATTGTTTAGTAGCTGCCCAAAAATGATATTTATAATACCAACACCAGTTTTCTATAGCTTCATCGTTGCCACGCTTCGAAGGCATATTATTTTAGCAGCGTGGCGGTTTACCCTGAGCCTGTCGAAGGGTCGCAAGCACTTCAATTGTAGTCAATATGGCATCTTCAGTTTCAAAATCAAAATCTCAAATTAAATTAAGAAAGCCTCTTAACACAATATATTTATCTCACAGCATTATAAAAATATATGAATAGAAGAACCGCCTTAAAAAACTGCTTTATTGTTACAGCTGGGGTAGCCTTAATTCCGGCTTGCATGCAGGAGAAAAGCAAGTCCTCCCTCCTGCTGAAAAACATAAAAATCAGCAGTGAACAGGAGCAATTAATGGCAGATTTAACCGACACCATTATACCACCAACTGATACTCCGGGGGCTAAAGATGTAGGTGCACATTTGTTTGCTTTAATGATGATTGATGAATGTTATAATCCTGACGAGCAAAAGAAATTCATGTCTGGGTTGAAAGCTTTTCAAAATCTTACCAAAAAGAAATTTGACAAGTCATTCAGCCAGCTTACACTACAGCAGCGCAGTGAGTTGTTAACCGAACTGGAAGCTAAAAAGGATGAGAAGGATAATGAAGTTGTTGCTTTTTATAAAGTAGCAAAAGGCATGACCTTACAAGCCTTCACAGGGTCTCAATATTACTTAACCAAAGTACGTGTGTACGAAATGGTACCGGGCAGCTTTCATGGATGTGTACCAGTAAAAGCAGCTAAAGCATAACATATTTAAAATGGGAAATAATAACGAAAACCGGCAGTTTGATGCTATAGTAATCGGCTCTGGCATGAGTGGAGGATGGGCTGCAAAAGAGTTTTGTGAAAAAGGTTTGAAGACCCTGGTATTGGAGAGAGGCAGAGATGTAAAACATTTGAAAGACTACCCCACAACTAATATGAATCCATGGGAATTCAAGCACCGTGGCAGAATACCATACGAAGTTGAAAAAGAGAATCCCATCATAAGCAAATGTTATGCTTTTAAGGAAGATGCCATGCACTTTTTTGTAAAAGACAGCGAGCATCCTTATGTGCAGGAAAAACCTTTTGATTGGATCAGGGGTTACCAGGTAGGCGGCAAATCAATTATGTGGGCACGGCAAACGCAGCGCTGGAGCAACTTCGATTTTGAAGGACCGGCCCGGGATGGCTTTGCTGTTGACTGGCCTATCCGGTACAATGACATCGCAGACTGGTATAGCTATGTTGAAAAATTTGCCGGCATTTCAGGTAACAAAGACGGCGTTGATACCTTACCGGATGGAGAGTTTTTACCTGCTGATGATCTTACCTGCGTTGAAACTTACTTTAAAGAACAGGTTGAAAAAAAATATAAGGACAGGCACGTAATCTATGCCCGTTGTGCTCACTTAACCAAGCCAAACGAGATACACTTACAACAAGGCAGGGGCCAGTGTCAGAAGAGGAACTTGTGCCAGCGGGGTTGCCCGTTTGGAGGTTATTACAACAGCAATTCAACCACCATACCCTGGGCCGAAAAAACCGGCAACCTTACACTGCGTACGCATTCAGTGGTACATTCAATTATTTACGATGAGCAAAAAGGTAAGGCAACCGGCGTGAGGGTAATTGATGCAAATACAAAAGAAACCCTCGAGTTTTTTGCGCCGGTCATCTTTGTAAATGCTGCCGCATACAATACCAATTTAATCTTACTTAATTCCACATCAAACCGCTTTCCTAATGGGCTGGGTAACGATAGTGGCGTACTGGGCAAGTTTGTAGCTTTTCATAATTACCGGGCCAGGGTTAGCGCCCAATACGATGGAATGCTGGACAGCATTACCGATGGCCGCCGACCTACCAGCGCTTACATCCCCCGTTTTAGAAATGTATACAAACAGGAAACAGATTTTTTAAGAGGGTATGCCATGACGTTTTCTGCATCAAGGGGAACCAAACAAAACAATGATGGTTTTGGAGAAGCACTTAAGAAAAATTTATTAGCCGAACCCGAATACGGCCCCTGGTATATCGGTTCAGGCATGATGGGCGAAACCATACCAAAGGAAACCAATTTTGTAAGCTTAGATCCGGTTAAAAAAGATGAATGGGGTATACCGCTTTTAAAAATTTCTATCGATTATGATGACAATGATGAGAAAATGATACAGGACTTTTTTAAGGAGATGACCACCATGTTTACCGATGCAGGCTTTACTGACATTAAAACTTCTGATTCAAAACAGGCTCCCGGTTTAGACATCCATGAAATGGGTGGTGTAAGAATGGGTAACGATCCAAAAACATCTATGCTGAACAAATGGCATCAATTGCATGCATGTAAAAACGTTTTTGTTACAGATGGTGCGTCTATGACTTCTACTTCAACCCAAAACCCCTCTTTGACTTATATGGCATTTACAGCAAGGGCAGCTAATTATGCGGTAGAGCAATTAAAGAAAGGCACCTTATAATTTAAAAAAGACTTATCAAATAGGGAGGCTGTCTCAATAGTTTTGAGACCGCCTCTTTTAAATTATACTCAAGGCCGTCATGCTGAATTTATTTTAGCATCCCCTAAAAAACATACCAATATCCAGGAAATCCCGAAACGAGTTCGACAAACAGAGCCGTCTTGCTGAATTTATTTCAGCATCCCCTGGCAAACAATCCAATATCAAGGAGATCCCGAAACGAGTTCGGGATGACGACATAGTTTATCGTGTCCGTCAGTTGGCGCAAAAGCATATTCCATATAAATGTTAACCGGGGATCCGTCATGCTGAATTTACTTCAGCATCCCCTGGAAAACATTACAAAAACCAGGAGATCCCGAAGGGAATGCGGGATGACGGCATAGTTGTTATTCTTGATGATAAGATATTAATTTTAAAATGAAGTGACAAATCATGGCATCCTTCCCCTTTGGGAAACGGACCGGGGGTGAGGTCAAAATAGCTG
>JAJAYD010000250.1 GCA_026786345.1 Chitinophagaceae bacterium | reverse complement strand
TTTTTATAATTTTTATTTAACAAAACCGCCTCCGCCTCTATAGGGCGCGCCCGGGGCCCCCCCGCGGCGGCCCCCCCCGCCCCCCGCGCGGCCCCCCCCGCATGGGAAGGGGTAAAGCATCTTGCAAATCAATGCACAAACTATTATCTTTCTTACTACTTATTTATAAATTATTTTTAACTGCATTGATACTAAAAAAAATGGCTAAGACTACACGTATTTTCTACATTCCCGGGTTTGGCGAAAAAGCAAATATTTTTGAAAAAATTGCTCCACATATACAATCAACCGGGAACATCTTTTTAGACAACTGGGAATTATTGGGAGACACGCCCAGAAAAGAAACAGATGTTTTGCAATACGCAAAAGAATTGATTGCAAAATATAATATCATATCCAGCGATGTAATCATAGGGCATTCTTTAGGCGGCTGGATTGCGTATCATATTAAACAGGTAGTTAATTGCCGGATAGTACAAATAGCTTCATTCACCAATCCTGCTTTGATTATTTCACCCTTCTCTAATCTGAAAGTCATTCATCTCCTTGTTAAAAGCGGTCTGTATTTCAACCGCTTTATTATGCAACATTTTTTAAAAAAAGACTACGCCGGAAAACCTTCAAGAGATATTTTCATAGAAACTTTTAAGCGGGTGGAAAATGGCAATAAAAATAATGTCATGAACCAATTACGTTTGATATACAAGCCTGTGCCTGTAGAAATAAAAACAGTTCCTGACCTGCGCATTCATTCCAAAAGAGACCCGCTGGTCCGTGTTCCTAAAGAAGCATTTCATGAAACCTCCGGTGATCATTTTACTTTATATACCAATCCGAAAGAAGTCTACCTGCCAATTGTAAACTGGCTTAATTCTGAGTATTGAATCTCTGTTGATCCAACTTATCTTGCTTTAACATGGATACTATTTTTAGACAAAGACTCTTAGCGGCCCGCGCTTCCCTGTTAATTCTATGCCTGTCGCTTTTTCTTTCTACGGTTGCTCAACCTAAAAGCGCCATACAAAAAGTTTGGCGTATTGCGTTGCAACGGAAAGACGGCAAGGAAATTATTTTTCAATTAGAAAAAACCAGGGTACAAGGCAAAACAGCATTAGTAGTGGTGAATGCAGGAGAAAAAATAAAACTTACCGATGTTACCTCTGCAGGCGACTCTTTATTTTTTACTATGCCGGCTTTTGAAGCAAGTTTTAGGGTTAAGGTGCAGCCTGATGGAAATATGACGGGAACCTTTATGAAAGGCACTTCAGGAAGCATGCAGTATTGGTTGCTCTTTGGCAGGGCCAATGATCGGGTAAGATTTAAAGCCACACAGGGCAATTCAAAACATAAAATTTCGGGCAAATGGAATGTTAGCATTACCCGGCCTAATGGCACTATCAGAAAAGCATTGGCGGTGTTTAACCAGCAGGGCAACCGGCTTACCGGAAGCTTTCTTACCCCTTCGGCAGATTATCGTTACCTCGATGGAATTGTAACCGGGGACTCTTTGTTGCTTTCAAGCTTTGATGGAGATAATGCCCGTTTGTTTGAGGCAAAAATTGATATAAAGAATAATAGCTTACAGGGAGTTTTTTATAACGGCTACAATGGCAAAGAAGTGTGGACAGCAACAAAGGATTCAGTCATTGCTTTGCCCGAAATAAGTGATCCAACTAAACTGCGTGAAGGCTATACCAGGTTAGATTTTACTTTTAATGACCTGGATGGTAATCCGGTTTCAATAAAGGATGAGCAATATAAAAACAAAGTGGTGATCGTGCAGCTTATGGGTAGCTGGTGTGCTAATTGTCTTGACGAGACAAGGTTTCTATCCGGCTATTACAAGGAAAATAAAGCCAAAGGCGTTGAGGTTATTGCACTGGCTTATGAATACACGACTGACAGGGAGCGTTCTAAAAAAAGTATAGAACGATTTAAAAAATTGTTCGAGGTGCAGTATCCTATGCTCATTACAGGTGCCACTGCAGGGGATGATCAAAAAGGTGAAAAAACATTGCCACAGCTCACCGCTATTAAATCGTTTCCTACCACTGTGTTTATTGATAAAAGGGGTACGGTCAGGGAAATACACACTAACTTTTATGGTCCTGGCAGCGGTGAATATTATGACCTTTCTAAAAAAAGATTTACCGATACAGTTAACCGTTTGCTTGAGGAGTAGTTGTAAGGGCAAACAACTTTTTTTGAACCACGACGGCACAACGGCACGAAGGGGCACGAGGGAACAATGAAACGTGAAACGTGAAGCGTGAATTGGGAGGTTTACGGCGTTTCTGTCAACTGTCATCTGTCAACCAACAACTTTTCTTGAACCACGACGGCACAACGACACGGAGGGGCACGAGGGAAGAATGAATTGTGTATTGGGAGGTTTACGGCTTTTCTGTTAACCGTCATCTGTCAACCAACAACTTTTTTTGAACCACGACGGCACAACGGCACGAAGGGGCACGAAGGAAAAATGAAACGTGAAGCGTGAATGGGGAGGTTTACGGCTTTTCTGTCAACTGTCATCTGTCAACCAACAACTTTTCTTGAACCACGACGGCACAACGACACGGAGCGGCACGAGGGAACAATGAAACGTGAAACGTGAAGCGTGAATGGGAGGATTACGGCGTTTCTGTCAACTGTCATCTGTCAACCAACAACTTTTCTTGAACCACGACGGCACAACGGCACGGAGGGGCACGAGGGAACAAGGAAAAGTGAAGCGTGAAGCGTGAATAGGGAGGTTTACGGCGTTTCTGTCAACCGTCATCTGTCAACAAACAACTTTTCCTTAATATTACTTTTCTTAAATAAAAATTTCATATGAAAAAAGCTTTTTGTATACTATCGTTCAGTACTATGCTACTGGTGTTGTTGTCAACTTTTTCTGTCTCTGCACAGGCAGTTGACGTTTCAGGAAAATGGAACATGAAAGTGGAAACAAGTGCTGGCAGCGGAACACCGGTATTTGTGCTGAAACAAACAGGTGAAACAATTACCGGCACTTACACAGGTCAGTTAGGTGAAGCGGAGATAACAGGCACCATAAAAGGAAAAGAAATCAAACTTGAATTTAAGGCAGGCGACTATAACATTATTTATACAGGCACTGTTGAGGGCAACACTATGACGGGTAAAGTATCAATCGGTGATGTGGCTCAAGGGACTTTTGCGGGGGTGAAGGAGGTGAAGTAGGTTGTTAGCTTTAAGGTTTGGTTTTGGAGGGGGGGGGTGTTTGTGCGTGGGGGTTCTTCCTTCCTGCCGTTTTTGTGTGGTCTTAACCAAACGAAATTTATTCATATATTTTTGAAGGTGAAGATCACCTGCAAAGGAGGAATAGTTGTGTAATTATATTCAACTGTAAATGAGTAAGAACACTATATCATCTGACACCCTTGAGTGGTTTTGGTGTTTGCTCATCTTTTTCTTACATCGTTTATTTTTTGCCCTAACTTGTTACCCCGTACCAGAAAGTTCCGCGTTTTAAATAGAACCATATAAACGACAAAACATAGTAGGCCTTTTGTTACTTGTATTATCGCACTCAAAGTAAGTGCGCTCACCGCAAAGCAAAATACATCATTGCAATACGAGCATCTAGTTCAACTATTGCTATAAACCGCAAAGTGGTGTTTACATGAAAGGATGAACATTAAATTATCAGAAAAAAAATGTAGAAAACAAAATAAAAATAAAATACCATGAAGAAATTTCTGTTTACAATAATCATTCAAGTCGTTTTTGTTTACTGTTTAATTGCACAAAACATTGGTATAGGCATTAATACTCCACAAGCGAAGTTGCATATAAAAGGTAGTGCCGATACATCTCAACTTGTTATAGATGCCAATAGCACGCAATTAAATACACACCCGTTAATTAGGTTGCGCAGTGCCGCGGGTGTCGATTTGGTACACATACATTCAGATCATACTACCAATACTTTTTTAGGACTTAATTCTGGGAGAGTAAATAACGCTGGCGGTGGCGCATTGGGTAACACTTTTATAGGTTCGCAGTCTGGAGCTTCCAACCTAACCGGCGCTTCACTCACAGGCATAGGTACCTATTCGCTATTAAATAATATCGCAGGTAAAGAAAACACTGCCGTTGGTCCGAGTACTCTTTATTACAATACGTTTGGGTCCTATAACACAGCAATGGGGCGAGGTGCGCTGTTTCAAAATATCAACACTGACAACAACACTGCCATTGGATTTAAGTCGCTTTTCTCCAACATTGGCGTTAATAATACGGCAATTGGTTCTCAATCCCTTATAAGTAACACCAACGGTCAGTAAAATACGGCGAGCGGAGTAAAATCGCTTGCAGCAAACACGACCGGTGGTTATAATTCAGCAAGTGGTTCACTATCCCTTACAAATAACATCGACGGTAGCCTAAATACTGCGAATGGTTATTATTCACTTTACTCAAACACTTCAGGGTACAATAATACGGCAACTGGTGTTGTATCGCTTGCTAATAACATTACAGGTCATGATAATACGGCAGTTGGCCTAGACGCCCTTTCAACTAATAACTGGGGCAACAACAATACGGCTATTGGCTCTTTCGCCCTTAGCAAGAACATCGGGGGCGACAACAACATAGCTATTGGTTATAAGTCTGGAAATAGAGACCCCTTTATCAGCAACAGCATCGGCATTGGCAATGATGGGAGCTTTTTAATTCAAAACGACAACCAGGTAATTATTGGTAACTCCAGCACAGCTCAAATTGGCGGTAAGGTTAACTGGGGTGTAATTTCCGACGCCCGCGTAAAAAATACAATTACAGAGGATGTAAAAGGACTGAAATTCATTATGAAACTTCGGCCCGTCACGTATCACATCAGCAACAAAGCCATCGCAAGGCTAACAGGAGCTAAAGAAAGCGAAGACATCCCCGGTAAAAATGATGGAGAAAAAATAAAGTACACTGGTTTTTTAGCCCAGGAAGTTGAGCGGGCAGCAATTGCTTCGGATTACGATTTTAGTGGCTATACCAAACCTGCAAATGCAGAACAATTTTACACCCTCCGCTATGCTGAATTTGTAGTGCCGCTAGTAAAAGCTGTGCAGGACCAGCAAGCAATTATAACGAGCCAGCAAAAGCAAATAGACGACTTGAAAAAAATAACGAGCAAAATGACAATGCAATTAGGATTACTGACTGCAAAACATTAATACGACCATGAGAAAGGTACTTCCGCCTTTTTGTTTCGTCCCGGCAGGTTCTCCTTTTGGCCTGCCGGGTTCTCCTTTTATAGCTATGTGAGTGAGCCAATGGACCCCGGCCTTCTGAACACAACACCATTAACTTAGCTCTTCATAATACACAGGACTTAAAAGCGTTATTGCAAAAGTCACGGAGCAGCCTTTCTTTTTCTTCGCTGGTGTGACATCATTCGTCGCTGATAATGTAGTGGTAGTGTAATGGTTTTCTTTGGATTGTCTTAAAGACAACAACAACTGGGCTAACGCAGCATCATAATCCGAGGTGAAATCAACATACTGGAGGCGCTGCAATCTAAAAGGGGCATCACATTCTTCCAATAATACCGGAATAACTCGCTTTCCTTTTTTCAATGCCCACGACACTTCATCCATAACGTTATTGGAGCTAACAGACTGCCGGGAAAGAACAACAACAATACCACTAGCTTCTGTGAGAGCTTTTTGTATTTCCTGGTCCCAAAGATGACCTGGTGGAATATCCTGCTTATCCAACCAAATGTCAACATCGGCATGCTTAAGATCTGTTGCCAGTCGTTCAACAAAAGACCCATCATTACGAGAATAACTGAAAAACCATTTCATGCTTTTCTATTTGTAGATTAATATAACCTTATATCGCCTATTCTTTTTAATAGGTGTAAGAGGCTTTAACTACTATTTTCAGACGTGTACATATTTTGTGAAGTGTAAGCCCCATAGTCAGCCCGCTCTATTTCTTCCCGCTATTCTTATAAATTTTTCTTCCTATGTTCCGATACATTAGCACCCGTACAAAATCTATTAAACGAATTACTATTTCCAGAGGCATTTCATTCATAGGTAGTATAGGCATTTGAAAGTCTTGATTACCGCCTATTTATAGCCTGCAGTTGTTCCATTTTCCTCACCAACTAGCGGTTGTTAATCTTTGATCGCAGGTGAAGAACCCCTGCAAACGAACGCTATAAAATTTTTAGTTGCATTAACTCTTCAATAGAAACCTTCAGTGCTTCTGAAGCCTCATCAAACAGATCATCTTTTGCTTTTTTAGAAGCCTTATTATCGTTCGACTTTTTTACGGCGGTACGTATTGGCTCCAGTACCTCAAAGAAACGGGCTACCTGCTTTTCATAACGTACGTCTGCTTCCATGCTCAACAGCAGCTCTTCATAATCATCCAGCAAGTTGTACATCTCTTTCACATTCTCTATAGTATGGCGCCGTGGAATTCGATTAAATAACCGCTGCATTTTCTCATTGAAATCATTCATTCAATTCCTTTTTTTGATGTTACAAAGAAACGCTTAACCTTCGAATGCTCTGCTATCTCTTCATTCAATAAATCCGGGTCAGGAAGGTTTTGCCGCTGTTGGTGTTCTTTACCAACAGCATTCTTTTTAATGTTTGGGGAAGAACGCGAAAAAGTGAAACGGCAGCTTCTATTACCAATAGTTTGCAGGTGAAGAATACTTGTAAAGGGAAAAAGGGAAATTATCCTTTAAAACAATTATAGGGATCTTGTTCAACCTCCATTAAAAACCTTTTTAGATTTACCACTGTTTGCAAAGGAGCATAGGACTGCCATTTTAATGTAGATCGCAGCCAAAATATTTGCCACTCTTTTCGAGTTTAGATCCAAGTTGCTTTAGCAAATGAATGCTGCCGAAAAATGGTTGCATCATTCCAATCAGGACGAATTTCAAATAATAATACAGACTGCTTGTCCAGTTTCCAACCTATATCTAACTGGTTTCGTATTTCCACCGGAGGACGATTTTCGGCAATAAAGTTCTCCATCATCACACTTGCCTGTTCAAGTTGTTGGCGGG
>JAJAYD010000249.1 GCA_026786345.1 Chitinophagaceae bacterium | reverse complement strand
TAATCCTGCTCCTGTGTTTTCATGTCGTTACCGGCAGCTAACAATTGGTGATTCAAACCGGTTAACTCCTCCCGAACGTCTGCAATTGAATCCTGGTTACTATCCAGACTGTTTTGTACATCCTCTAATCTTTTTGTGCTGGCCGCATGCGAAGCTGTAAGATTTTCAATCCTGTTTTGCAATGCAAAAACCTGGTTGGTCAGTTCGCTTATTTGCTGCTGCGTTTGCCTGATGGCATTTTCTTTTAACTGTTGGGTATGTGCAATCACTTCGTTTTGACGAGCTTGTATCTCGGCTTTGCGATCCACAACTACCTTTTCTAAACCAACCAATTCTTCGGCAAGCTTCTCAAGGTTTTTAACTCTACCTATTTTTTTACCTTCAAATAATCCTACACTTCCACCGCTAAGACTGTATGCACCTTTTACAAACTTCCCTGTTTTTTCAAGTACAATGGCACCATTACTGTCCCGCAAAGCTGTCTCATCTTCGGCAATGAAAACATTGCTCAACAGGTAAGCTGCCAGGTTACGGTACCTGTCTTCAACCTCAATAACATCCATGGCTGGTATGGTATCCGCAGGCTGGTGACCAGTAATAGTTTGATACTCATTAATCTTATCAAGTAGAAAGAAATTGGCCTTCCCTTTCTTGTTATTGTCCAGCAGGTTCACAGCTTCCAAACCTTCGGTAAGGTTGTTTACCACGTAATAGTTCAGGTAAGGTTCCAAAACATTTTCAACTGCCGCCCGGTAAGCCTCCTTTACATAGATAATATTCGTAAGTATGGGCGAAGTATGCTTCCAGTTGTTGTTCTTACTTAAGAATTTTACACTTTCAGGATAACCTTCCATACTATCAATCATACTTTTTAGCAAAGCATGTTCGTTGCGCTTGGCATCCAGTTTACGGTTTTCTTCGGCCAGTTTGCTGCGCAGGTTTTCTAATTGTTGCTGCGTTTCTAAAATTTGTTGTTTGGTATGTTCGTGCTGCTCCTGAAGTTGCCTGAGATCTACTCTCTTATCTTCCAGTTCCTGCTCTTTTTCTATTCGCTGCTCTTCCAATTGCTTAAGTTGAGCTTCCCTTTGCTGGCGTTCATCCTGCAACTGTATCAGTGCTCTTTGTAAGTTTTGGATAGATGAATCCGCAACAGCTACTTTCTTTTCCGCTTCAAATTGCTTACGCTGTACCTCCTGGTACGATTTGCGCAATTGGTCAACCGCTGCACGCTTATCATCAAACACCTGGCGCCGGGATGCCATTTCAAGTGTAGCGGTGTCGAGCTGTTGTTGCAGGTTGCTCATCTTACTTTCTTCTTCGGTCAACTGCTGTGTTGTAAATACAATTGACTCTTCAATACCACCTGACTGACCTGCCGCCTTCTGTAAAAATGATTTTAAATTGCTTTCTTTTTCCTTTAGATAACCCAGTTTTTGACTGGCTAAGTTCTTTTCATTTTCCTGTGTACGTAGTTTTTGTACCAGGTCATTAAAGTCGTGCTGTAGCGTTTGCAAGGCTCTTTCTTTTTCTATAAAGCCAACTCGTTCTGCTTCAAGGCTGGCTTCTTCCGTTGCAATTTGCGCTTCAAGTCTTATGCGTTTATCCGTTTCGGTTTCTTGTTGCTCGTTTAGCTGGTGATAGGTTTGATTAAAACCCTCCAGCGAAGCTTTCGCTAATTCAACCGCTATCTCTTTATAATCTTTCTTTATTTCAAAATATTTCTCCGCCTTTTTCGCCTGGTTCTCAAGAGTTTTTAGCTGGTTATTGATTTCAAATAATAAGTCTTCAATACGGTTCAGGTCTGCTTCCGTAAGATCCAGTTTAGCCTTGGCCTCTTTTTTACGCGTTTTATAAATGGTGATGCCTGCAGCTTGTTCCAACATACGGCGACGGCTATTTTCCTTATCACGAATAATGTCGTCTACCATTCCCAACTCAATAATAGCGTAGCTATCTGTACTGATACCTGTATCCATAAACAGGTTATGGATGTCTTTCATGCGACAGCTTACATCATTCAGGCGGTATTCGCTTTCGCCATTTTTATAAAATTTTCGGGTAACGGTAACGGTGCTAAACTCGGTTGGTAAAAGGTTCTTTGTGTTTTCAAAAGTCAGGCTTACTTCTGCAAGACCGCTTGCGCTTCGGGTACGGCTGCCGTTAAAAACCAGGGCATCCAGGTTTTCGCTTCGCAGCGTGCTTATTTTTTGCTCACCTATCACCCATCGTATACTATCAATTATATTGCTTTTACCGCAACCATTAGGCCCGATAATACCTGTAATACCTTCATCGAAATTAACCACCGTTTTGTCGGCAAAACTTTTAAAACCTTTGATTTCTAAACTTTTAAGTCTCATATTTTTTCAATTTTTGAATTGAGAATTCCGAATTATGAGTGAGTAACCGGTAAATGAGTTCTGTTGTCTTAATTCAAAATTTCTTCATTCCTCCCTATTCACGTGTCTGCGAACATACAGTAATTGCCGTTGGATTTAAAATGATAAAAAATAGCGGTGGAAAGGTTGTGGACATGTTTTATAAACATGAAATATCATGCAATCTTTTTACATTTCTTGATTTGAAAAAGTTATAAAATGACTGAAGCAGTAACTTTTCTCATAGTTAAAAAAACCGTTTCGGGTTATTCATTTCAGTCAGGGTAATTATCAGATCTGATTGCTATTTACTGTGTTAAGGCAACTTTTACAACAAGTTTTATATCAAGTTGAGTTGGAATTCGGCAATCGATAAAAACTTGTAGATTTCTACAAAAGGCCGTATTGTTAAGGAATGCGGAAGTACGATTTTTTTTGTAGCTTTCATTTCCCCCATGCAACCAAAATATCCATGCTAAACCACCCGTCATCCAATCTTTCTATTGATGTTATTTGAGGATCTTTAAAATGATTTGTTCATTATCCAGGTT
>JAJAYD010000248.1 GCA_026786345.1 Chitinophagaceae bacterium | reverse complement strand
TGAAACACATTGGCCAGCACCACGTATACCACCGGGTTAACATCGGTATGATAAAACAAGCCAATCCAACTGTCAGGATTTTTTTGCAAAGCATAAGGACAATAACTAAGGAAAAAGATAGTTGCGCCTATGTTCAATAATATTCCTGCAATACGTATGAAAGCATATTTTTTTGGTCGTCCCTGTTGCCGTAGCCGGGCAAAGGGCATCGTGCTTAAGGTATCCAGAATAATGATGGCAACTATAAGTTGTACCAAAACAGGGTAGTTAACAATGCCGGTAAATAGAGCAAACTGTTTTTGAAATATCCACAATAAAATACCGAAGAAGAAGGTGGATATAAAGAGTGAAATACTTGCGGTGCTATAAATCGTAGCTTCGTTCTTTTCGCGATGCGAGAACCTGAAATAGGCCGTTTCGAAACCGTAGGTAAAAATTACATTTAGCAGTGGTATTGCTGCGTACACCAGACCCTGCTTTCCATAATCGGCCTTGGTTAAAACCATGGTTAAATAAGGTGTTAACAGGTAATTTATAAACCGGGCAGCAATAGAACTGAATCCATACCACATGGTTTGCCCTGCTAAGCTTTTAATGCCACTCAAATTATATTGGTTGTTTGTTTAACAAAAATAGTGGGAACAGCAGCATTCATTGCAAGTATTGAAAGCTAAGAATCAATTTAACTAATCAGGCGATGAAAATCTTTTATCGTTGAGAAAGGCTGTATCCGTAAGTGTATATAAAAATGCCTTTATCTGGCCTATTTCAAAATTGCTGACAGGGATCTTATTCTTTACGAGTGGATCCGTTGTTGGTCCATCTATTACTTTACTTCTATAGTGCTCCATCAGCAGGTCAAACGAGTTAAACCTGCCATCGTGCCCATAGGGTATGGTCCATTCGACGTTGCGTAAAGTGGGCACTTTAAATTTTAATGAGTCCATACTATTGCCTGTAATGCGCATGCGCCCATAGTCTTTAAGACTGCCATTGATAGTTAAACCAATATTTCTAAAACTATGGTCAGTAAAAAATGGTTCAGCATGGCAACCGGCGCATTTTTCTCTAAAAATATCATAGCCCATATTTTCGGCAATATTAAAAGTAATCTCTCCCCGCTTCATCTTGTCGTACCTGCTGTTGTTGCTAACAATCATTAAAGCAAATTGGCTTAAGGCTTTTGTCATGCGTTCGCCGGTAACGTTTTCATCGCCAAAGGCAGCCCTAAATAATTTACGATAAGTTGCATCTACCTGCAGTTTTTTAAGTACGCCATTTATGGTTTCGCCCATTTCGGTTGGCGATGTTATGTGGGCAATGGTAACCTGCTCCAAATTAGTAATTCCTCCATCCCACATAAAACTATTGCTCCAGGCTAGATTGCTTAAAGTGGGTGCATTGCGGGTGCCATGCTTGTAATTTATGCCATGACTAAAGTCGTGATCGTAGGTGGTAAAGGCGGCGTACTGCTGGTGGCAACTTGCACAGGAAACGCTGCCATCCATGCTAAGCTTGCCATCGTAAAAAAGTTTACGGCCTAATGCAAACCCTTCCACTGTTAAACGGTTGCTGTCAAAATTATAAGCAGGTGTAGGCCAGCCAGCCGGTTTTATAAACTCCAATGAAGTGCCTATGTAGGGAGTAGCATCGTTCTTTTTGCAGGCCTGCAAAACAAGAATTACAAGCCCCGAAATAAGAAGTAAGGATATGGTGACCAGGCGGCTCATTGGTTTAGATTCAATTTCGACTTTTACAGTTTGGATAGTGGTTAATAAATATCGCGTCCAACTTTTTTTCGATTTTCCTTTTTGTTTGCCTGTACTTTTTTACCCTCTAACCTTTTGTGTTTTGCTGTTGCCGACGGACGTGTAGCAATACGGGATTTCTTTTTCTCAAGGGCTTGCTCAATAAAATGGTTCATTTTTTTACCACCAATTGTTTATTGCCCAATTGCGATCTTTCTACCTGCGACTTAACTAACAGAACTCCTTCGTCCGTTATTTTGTTTGCAAGCCTGGCGTGGATCAACTGCTTTTGTTCGTCCGTTACCAGGGTAGATGCATCAACTTTCCATCGGCCTTCCACCATCGTTTCAACCTTATTTACATTCTGGCCCCCTTTACCGCCACTACGGGCGGTACTAAAAACAATTTCGGGGTAAACATCTATCTTCATCCGCCTAAAGATACATGGAATAATAATTTTGCTTTTATGCGGGTAGTTATACAAAGGGTGAGCGGGGCATCGGTTACAGTTGATGGAAATATTACCGGTAGCATTGCGCACGGACTTCTGGTGCTTGCCGGTTTTGAAGATGCCGATACACAGGAAGATATAGACTGGCTCAGTGGTAAAATTATTAACCTGCGGATTTTTAATGATGACAATGGCGTAATGAATGTTAGCCTGTTAGATACCGCAGGAAGTATCTTACTTGTCAGCCAGTTTACCCTCCATGCCAGTACAAAAAAAGGTAACAGGCCTTCTTATATAAAAGCTTCAAAACCTCCTGTTGCCGTTCCCTTGTATGAAGCCTTCATTAAAAGATTGGAAATTGATTTGGGCAAGACTATTGCAACCGGAATATTTGGTGCTGATATGAAAATTGCGCTATTGAATGATGGCCCTGTAACCATCATTATCGATACAAAAACCCGCGAATGACAAACACTATCACCTTTTGAAAACTGTAGATATGACTATAGATGAAGCTCAATTAAAAGTAGATGAATGGATTAAAACCGTGGGTGTCCGATATTTTTCGGAGCTGACCAACCTGGGCATTTTAATGGAAGAAGTAGGAGAATTGAGCCGGCTGATGGTGAGAACCTACGGCGAACAATCTTTTAAGGAAAGCGACAAAAACAAAGACCTGGCTGATGAAATGGCCGATATACTTTGGGGATTGATCTGCCTGGCCAATCAAACAGGTATTAATCTTACAGAGGCCTTGCATAAAAACTTCAATAAAAAAAACATAAGAGATATTGACCGGCACAAGAACAACGATAAGCTGCAATAATGCATTGCTTATTGCTTGTAACCAACCTATGTATTGTAAAAATTTTTTAAATACTTTTAAAAATCTTTAAAATATTTCTAACATCTTTTTAGTTTTAGGCTGATAATTTCCCTTCCGATAATCCCAGCGTGGGAGCATTTTTTAAATAAAAATCAACCCTATCCCGGGGGTTTTCCCAAAATTGAACAGACATTCTTTTAGTGGAAAAATAAGCGCAAAAGTTTAGTGCCCTTATTAGCAAATTTTACTAACAAGTCTGGTGCTGTCTACCCTAAAACACTTGCAACTTTGCCACTTCACCCGGCATCAATTACAATACATAACATTGCAAATCTTTTAATTTTTGTTTTTATGACATCACCATTATTAAGCATCCTGATGCAATATGCAGGTTCAGTTGCCGCAGGCATTGTAGTTGGTTTGCTCTTCAAAATGTACTTTGCTCTGCAGGTACAGAAAAAAATAAAAGGCTACCAGGGCGAAATTGTAAGAAGCCATTCACGCATATTACGCCTCGAAGAGCACAATGGAAATCTTGAAAAAAGGTTGACCGAGTCTGCCAAAAGTTTCTCAAAAGATCAGTTGGTAATGAACTGATTTTTACACTGACTAACTGCTTACTTTCTACCTTCACAGCCTTAGGGTCCCATTTTATTTTCAAATGTTTTTCTTGTAGGTTTGCCGGCATGACGACAAACGAAAACAATTTCCAGGCAATCATATCTCATGCTAAAGAGTATGGGTTTGTTTTTCAGAGTAGTGAAATTTATGATGGATTGAGTGCCGTTTACGATTACGGTCCCTACGGCAGCGAATTGAAAAAGAATATCAAAGATTACTGGTGGCGGTCGATGACACAATTTCATGAGAATATTGTGGGAATTGATGCCGCCATTTTTATGCATCCTACTACCTGGAAAGCCAGCGGGCATGTTGACAATTTTAGTGACCCAATGATTGATAACAAGGACAGCAATAAACGCTACCGTGTCGACCACCTGATTGAAGGCTACGCCGAAGAACTGACCGCACAGGGTAAAGAAAAAGAAAGTGAAGAATTGATCACCGAAATGGATCGCCTGTTGGCTGCTGAAGATTTTACCGCTTTAAAAAAACTACTTGAACAACATAAGATTTCCTGCGCTGTAAGTGGTACCTGCAACTGGACCGACATACGTCAGTTCAACCTTATGTTTAGTACGCAGGTGGGAAGTGTTACCGAAGAATCGGATACCATTTACCTGCGGCCCGAGACCGCACAAGGTATTTTTGTAAACTTTCTGAATGTGCAAAAAACGGCGCGGATGAAAATTCCGTTTGGTATTGCACAAATAGGTAAGGCATTTAGAAACGAAATTGTTGCACGCCAGTTCATTTTTAGAATGAGGGAATTTGAACAGATGGAAATGCAATTTTTCATTCGCCCCGGCACGCAGGCACAATGGTTTGAGTATTGGAAAAAGACCCGCCTCGACTGGCACCTAAGTTTGGGTATACCTGCAGATAAATACCGCTACCACAACCACGTTAAGCTGGCCCACTATGCCGATGCAGCATTGGATATTGAATATGAATTTCCATTTGGTTTTAAAGAGGTTGAGGGTATTCACTCCCGTACAGACTTTGACCTGAAAAGCCACCAGGCTTACAGTGGTAAAAAGATGCAATACTTCGATAACGAGATCAACCAAAATTATATTCCCTATGTAATTGAAACCTCTATTGGGTTGGACAGAATGTTCCTACTGATCATGTCGCATGCCTACGAAGAGGAAACCATTACCAAAGAAGATGGCAGTACCGATAGCCGCAGCGTATTGCATTTTCCTGCTTTGCTGGCACCGGTTAAACTGGCTGTTTTGCCCTTAACAAAAAAAGATGGCTTGCCAGAGATTGCCAGGGATTTAATGAATGATTGTAAAACTGCCTTCCGTTGTTTTTACGAGGAGAAAGATGCTATTGGTAAACGTTATCGCAGGCAGGACGCTATTGGTACACCATTCTGTGTAACCATCGATCACCAGACGAAGGAAGATCAAACCGTTACCATACGTTATAGAGACAGCATGAAACAAGAACGTGTTCCATTAGACAAAGTAAAACAGTTGGTGCAACAGGCTGTAGCCTGATAAATTGAAAATGTAAAAGGTGGAAGCAAGGAGTGTTGGGATAAAAATTTTAAAGTATAAAAAAGAGGCTGCCTAAAAAGGATGGCCTCTTCTTATATTACACATAGATAATAATATTTAGTAATTAGAAATTTGTAAAGTAGAACTAAAGTTTAAAATTCAACTATTACACCAAGAGTAGGAATCACACTTGGGTCATCATTTTTTACCCTTGTTGGTATAGCATTACTTCCATCTGCTTTAATCGCCTGGCCGTTAGTTGTTTTAAAAGTTCTGTTATCCGCGGTTCTTGACCATGTATATTCCGGTATGACCGGATTTCTTGATATATACCAGTTGGTAACATCTAAGAACAAATCAATAGTGATTTTTTTCAGGTTAATCTTTTTATCAATTCTTACATCACTGCTGTTAAAGCCACCCAGCCGTTGTGCATTCAGTCTGGCAAAATCCAAAGTGCCTCTTCCCTGCGATGAATAATTTAATCTTGAAGCAGTTTCATCAAATGGTGTAAAAGGAGCACCACCCTGGTAGCGGAATTTTAAACCCAGCTCCCAGTTTCGTGGAAACTTATAACCCCAGGTTACAGATAATAATTGTCTGTTATCCCAGGTACTTGCAACAAATTTGTTATCAGCACCGCTATACAAACTGCGGTAAAAGGTATAAGAAAGAATACCAAAGAACTTTTCTGTTAGTTTTTTCTGTGCAAAAAACTCAATGCCATAAGCTTTACCTTTTCCATTTGTATTAACTGCCTCGTTGCCAAGTGTTGTAAAATCATTTCCGAGGTTAGCTAATGAAATGCCATCTCTTGCCGATACAGCTATATTGCCATATTGCTTATAAAAGCCTTCCACTGTAAAACGTAATCCGTCGTTTGGTAAAAATTCAACACCGGTTGTATAGTGCGTTGAACGTGTATATTTCGCATTTTTATTTACCAGCACATTATTGTTGTCTGCATAACCTAAAATGGTGTAAACGGGCAATTTGTAATAGATACCTGTAGAAGCATTTAACGTCCACTTATCCGCCAATACATAACTAAAAGAAATTCGTGGCGATAAAGTTTGTAAGCCATTCATCCCATTTGTGGTAAACGTATTCATATCTGTACGCACACCACCACTTATGCCCAGCCTGTCGTTCATTGCCCTTTTGCCCACCTGTACAAAAGCGCCCAGGCGTACAAATGGTTTTAACGGACTGGTAAAATTTTGATTTATGCCAGGCTGTATAACATCGTTACTTGAATCTCTCACCTCCTTTTTTATGAGGGCAAAAGTGTTATTGTCGTACTCTGCCAGTTGTGTAGAGGCCCCATAGGCCAATTTCCAGCCGCTTTTATTTTTATTGATATCAAACCGCAGTTTGGTTTCTGTTTCATTGCTTACAAAATCCAGTGTTTGATTTGCTGCTGATCGGTTTTCATTATCCTCATATTTTTGAAGGTTATTATTAAACCTTGTCCGGCTTAAAGCTAAATTCCAAAAACCATTGGAGAGGCTTCGCTTAAGGGATACCCCCGTTGTATAATTCCATTGCTGAATACTTGCCGCTGAATTTAGATTATATAATTTTTCCGGGGTTGCCTCTTTTACGGCGAGAAATCTAAAATCATCAATAGCACCAATACCAATAAAAGTCAGGGTAGTTTTATTGTTTATCTGATGCGTTATTTTTGTCTGAAAATCCCAGAAATCTGGCAGAAATGGAAGGTCGAGTGCTTTAAAAAGTAGCTGAAAAGTGGACTTTCGGGCCGATGCTAAAAAAGTTGTTTTTTTATTTTTAGATAAAGGCCCTTCCAAAGTAATAGCAGATTCGGTTAAACCTGCTCTTATATTCCCCTGAAATTTGTTTGCATTACCCACTTTTTGTTTAAACTGAAATACAC
>JAJAYD010000247.1 GCA_026786345.1 Chitinophagaceae bacterium | reverse complement strand
AGTTATTGCAGAAGGACATCAGCCGGTTCGGTGCCCAGCGAAGCGAAGGCATTCAGAAACCAGCGAAGCGGTTTCTGAAAGAAGCGGGTGGAGTCCTGGCGCAATAACGAGGCCACACGGCCTGAGTTTGAAATTGTGGTAGAAGGTGTTATGAAAGCATTTCAATTTAAGAGAGGTAATAAGTTATGATTTTGTATGGTCATCCAGTAATTGGGGGGATTATTGTTTGTATTGCATGTCCACTTTAATAAAGTGCTTTGAAGAATACAGCTATGCTTATGCAATTGCATAATATCCAAACATTTTTAGACAATCATCTTTCTAAAAGTGAGATTAATCCGGGGCGTCTGTACCGTTTTTGTTGGGGAAAGTTTATGAAGCCAGTGTGTTTGCGTTTCGCCTTTCATCACCAACAAACTACCGTGTTCCAGCAAAAGTGAAGCAGTGTGTTTTGTTTGTTTGTGCCTGAAAGAAAATTTTCTTTCCGCACCAAAACTAAAAGAGGCTATGGCCGAGTTTGGTACGATCTCCTTTTCATCATCGCTGTGCCACGACATTGCTTCATCACCTGTATGGTATAAGTTTAAGAGGCACGAGTTATACGTTTCTCCGGTCACAACTTCTGCTCTTGCTTTTAAAAGCAACAATTCCGGGGTCCATGGCAAAGCCACTTTAGTAACTTTTGAATAGGTATATGGAAAAGGTTGGTCGCCATACCACGCAGCCTTTCGCCTGGTAATAATGCGCTTGCCAAACATCAAAACTTCATCGTGTTTCCAGTCAATAGTTTGGGTAAGAATTTGTAAAAAATGATACGCCTCCGTGTGACTATATACTTTGCCGAAATAATGTACAACTCCATCGCATGGCAATAGATTAGGTGTATTGTCCGTCTCAAATAAATTCATGCATCCTCTAATTTATCACTTTGCCTTGGGTAGAAATGCCTTGCGGCCAAGAACAACTATAGTGCATAGTACCTGTTGTTGAACCTATCACTTAACAAGAGGCTGTCGAAAAATGTTGACCAACTGCTTAAAATTGTCAATCAAATGCGTGGCCGTTGTTTTTGGATACCGGTGGTATTTGTCGTACAAAACAGTCTCAATGTTAAGCTCGTTGCCAGCCTTTATTTCCGATTCAGGATCATCACCAATAACCACCACTTCATGGGGTTGGTAACCATTAGCCTGGAGTATTTCTTTAAAAAGATCTTTCTTGGTTTTATCAGTTGTTGCCGGATCAATTATGTGTATTTCTCTGAAATTATCTTTTACACCACTCGCATCAATCTTACTTTTTTGCAGTTTATAAAATCCGGTGGTAACCAGGTATCGGTCACCCGGTAATTTCTTTATTTCTTCATAATCTTCAAAAGGCGCAAGAGGTCCGTCGTAGGCCAGTTCGTTCAATAAAGTAACTGATTTATCGGTAAGCTGTTTGCTGAAGTTGTGTTTCGTAGAAATTGCCTGGAATGGCTGCCGCATTACAGCGTCTTTGATTGAGGCAAAATCTCCGGTATAGCCACCATCATCTTCGATCAAACTAAATAAGGGAGCAAAGAGCTTGTCTCCAATGGAAGGAACCGGAAAAATAGTGTTGTCAAAATCGTAGATAAAAGCTTTTTTCTGCACGGTATCTCACCTTAAAAGAGGAAAAATAATATAGGCGAGCATATTAATCAAGCCATGGCCAGTTGCTAAACAAATTTCTTCAGCCATTGCCTGGCTTCATTATCATTGGTAAAGCTTTTCATAGGTATGGCAGGAGGTTTTAGTTTTAAAAACAGGTTCATCATTTTTTTACGCATGGCCGATTTTGCAACAAGTGCAATTGCGTTGTAGCGGTCTGCCATCTCGTTCGAACACATTTTCTGCGTAACATTATTAAAAATGGGAAAAGTATTTAGGTACACCAACATACACACCTTTTTATTGTGTGCTATTTGTTTGGCTATCTCAAAATTGCTAAAAATCCTTTGGAGCCCTTTTTGTAATCCATTAGAAAGGGCATATAAAATGCCGTCTATATCAACCCAATACGTAGCCCACTCTCCCTCTATAATTTGTGTGTTTCCAGGAATGATTACTTTCATAATACAAAATTAGAAGCTGGTTAAAAAAACCAATCGTTAAAAGTAAACAATTGGTAATGAATGTGGTTGTTAATCAAACGGACTTTAAGATAATAAAAACATTACATTATTTTTCAAAACTTTGCTTGTATTAATAATATCATCTTTTCAATTTTTATATTGAACGTATTAATAAACGATTTTATTTAAGTATAAAAAAAATTTAATGAGATTTTTCACTTTGTTATTATTGCCAGCCTTTTCATGGTTAGGTGCCTGCTCTCAAACAATGGATTTTGAAAAATACGATCCACCCAGCACCCTTATCGTTCCAACACATCCGCTTACAAAAGCAAAATTTCCCTTTATTGATGTGCACAATCACCAGTATAATATGAACAATCAAAACCTGCAGGAACTGGTAACGCCTATGGATAAGATGAACATGGCTGTTATGGTTAATTTAAGCGGAGTGGGTGGCGATAAACTTAAACAGTCAGTAAAGAATATTCAATCCAATTTTCCTAAACGTTTTATTGTTTTTACCAATATTGACTTTGCGGGAATAGGCGAAACCAACTGGACAAATGAAGCTGTTGCCAAATTGGAGGCCGATGTAAAGAATGGAGCAAACGGGCTTAAGATTTATAAAAGCCTGGGCTTTTCAGTAAAAGATAATTCAGGTAAAAGAGTAACCGTTGATGATCCGCGGCTGGATGCTATCTGGAGCAAATGTGGCGAACTGGGCATACCGGTACTGATACACACAGCCGACCCCAAACCGTTTTGGGATCCGCTTGATGAAAACAATGAGCGCTGGCTAGAGTTGAAAACTCATGCCGGCAGAAAGCGAAGTGATACCGATCCGGCCCCTTTTGAAACCCTGATTGAAGAGCAGCATCGAATTTTTAAAAAACATAGTAAAACAACTTTTATAGCCGCACATTTTGGTTGGTATGCCAACAATCTTGCCCACCTTGATACCTTGTTGACAGCATTACCCAATGTCGTGGTTGAGTTTGGAGCTGTTATAGCCGAACTGGGCCGCCAGCCGCATATGGCAAAACAATTTTTTACCAAATACCAGGACCGCATTATGTTTGGTAAAGACAGTTGGGTACCCGAAGAATACCATACCTATTTCAGGGTGTTGGAAACGGAGGATGAATACTTTCCCTACCACAAAAAATACCATGCATTCTGGAAAATGTACGGGATGGGCTTGCCCGACAATATTCTTAAAAAAGTATATTACCAAAATGCGTTACGCATCATTCCTAACATCGACAAATCTTTGTTTCCTAAAAGCTGATATTTCAACCTAAATATTTTGACCTGGTTCTTTATTAATACTTGTATGATTTACCAATCTGAATTATGACCCCACGCCAATCGTTCATCAAGACCCTTTATCCTACAATTATGACCATCAGCGGATGGTTTAAAGGCAGCAAGGATTTCCGGGAAAACAAAGAGCAGGCGAAGCCCCTTCAATCTATCTTCGACCTTTCTTTTACTTCTATAACCAATGAAGAAATTGCGTTGAAAGCGTTTGCCGGCAAACAATTGTTGTTGGTAAATACAGCTTCCGATTGTGGTTTTACTCCACAGTTAAAAGAACTTCAGCTACTACATGATAGATATAAGGATACGCTGGTGGTTATTGGCTTTCCCAGCAACGATTTTAAAGAGCAGGAAACCGGTTCCAATTCCGAAATTGATTCGTTCTGTAAAGTAAATTATGGGGTAGAGTTTCTCCTGTCGAACAAAGTTGTGGTCAGACACACCGAGGGCCAGCATCCCGTTTTTCAATGGCTTACCCAAAGCAGTAAAAATGGTTGGAACCCACACGAACCTTCCTGGAATTTTACCAAATACCTGGTAAATGCCGACGGCATCTTAATCCATGTTTTTGGCCCAACCGTTGGTCCTTTAAGCAATAAGTTAATAAGCAAGTTGTAACAAACTTACGCCGACAAGGTATTTTAAAGGTTTGTTTTGGGTGGTAATCGTTAGTTTTGCGAAATTTTTACGTACAATGAGTACTACACTTCCATCAAACGAATCCCATCGTTCTTCCAAAAAGAAAATCATCGTTTTAGGCAGTGGCCCTAACCGTATTGGGCAAGGTATTGAGTTCGATTATTGCTGTGTGCATGGTCTTTTGGCCATCAAGGAATGTGGCTACGAAGCCATCATGATCAATTGTAATCCCGAAACAGTGAGTACCGATTTTGACATTGCCGATAAGCTCTATTTCGAACCTGTATATTGGGAACACCTTTGGGAGATTATTGAGCTGGAACAACCCGAAGGTGTAATTGTACAGTTGGGTGGGCAAACTGCTCTTAAGCTAAGCCGCAAACTGCACGAAAGAGGGATTAAGATCATCGGCACTTCGTTCGACAATATGGACATTGCAGAAGACCGCGGAAGGTTTAGCGACCGTTTAAAGGATCTTGAAATACCCTACCCTGAATATGGGACCGCTCATACCGCCGACGAAGCCATAGACGTTGCAAACAAAGTGGGCTACCCCGTGTTGGTTCGTCCCAGTTATGTTTTGGGTGGCCAGCGTATGCGTATTGTAATTAATGATGATGAGGTGGAGAAGGCAGTGATCAGTTTGCTAAAACACCTGCCCGGTAATACGGTGTTGATCGATCATTTTTTGGATCGTTGCCAGGAAGCGGAAATAGATGCCATTTTTGACGGGGAGAATTTTCATGTAATGGGAGTGATGGAACACATTGAACCTGCAGGCATTCACAGCGGCGATAGTAATGCAGTGCTGCCGGCCTTCAACCTTACACCTTTGGTTATTACAACCATGGAATATTACTCCGAAAAAATTGCAAGGGCCCTTAACATTAAAGGCCTCATCAACATACAATTTGCTATTAAAGACAGTAAAGTATTTGTGATTGAAGCAAACCCAAGGGCTCGCCGCACTACACCATTTATTGCAAAGGCTTACCAGATACCTTACCTCAATATTGCAACTAAGATAATGTTGGGAGCAGCAAAACTTACCGACTTTACGTTTGAGAAAAAACTGGAAGGTTTCGCTATTAAAGAACCTGTTTTCAGCTTCGATAAATTTCCCGGCGTTAGCCGCGAGTTAGGTCCGGAGATGAAGAGCACAGGAGAGGCCATCCGTTTTATTAAAGACCTGAGAGATCCCTATTTCAGAACATTATACAAAGAAAGAAGCATGCACCTGAGCAGGTAAGATTGAACCTTATATATGTAAATGCCGGTAATTTTTGGTTACCGGCATTTGCATTTTGATAAATTTTAATAGCCAACTTCAAACTACATTCTCAGTTGAGAAAATAGAGAGTCAAAAATTACATAATCCCAAGTTGGAATTTCAGAGCTTCTATTATTTCCTCTTTCAAACTTTCGTCTTGTAATAAGCCATAACGTTTTCCCAACTTTCTCTTATCTATAGTTCTTATCTGGTAACACAAAACAATTGATTCATTAATTAATCCGCTTGTCCCAGCATGAATCAATACCTCATTTGGATAAATACTTCTATTATTTTTTCTGGTTGTTAAGGGTAGAAGGTTTATAACATTCAACACATCATTTGTGTAGCCCTCAATTATAATTAAAACAGGCCGGGTTTTGCCTTGCTCAGATCCTACTACAGGCTCAGGATTTGCTGTCCAAATCTCCCATTTCAAGATTTTATTATTCATCTATTTTGCTGTCTGCAAATTCAAAGTCTTTGTTTACCTGCTCCATGTCAGCCAAAAATTGCTTATCATCAGCTGCAAGCTTAAGTGCTAAGATTTTATTTTCCAGGTTATCATCAATTGCATTAAAAACCAGCCTGACTTTTTTACGGTTTTTAAAGAGTTCAGGTTATGCTTAGTGTAACCTGATCGTTTTCAGGAACATCGATTATTTGCTCAATAGACATATACAGATGTTTACACTAATTAACGAAATGTTTATAGGCCATTAATAAAGGTATAAAATCAATTCAAAACAAATTCCTACAAAATTAATAAGCCTATTAAATGTTGAGAGTTAACCCTCTTACACACTATCTACAACACCTTCTTCGGAGGCAGGTTAAACGCAACCGCCTCATGCTCAAAATGCCCCTTATGCGAGCCATCGCAAAAAGGTTTGTTCTTACTTAAACCACAGCGGCAGATGGATACTATCTCTCTTCCTTCCAAACCATATACATTTCCTTCTCTGTCCACAATTTCATAATCGCCTTCAACTTTAAGTGAGCCATTATTATTGACTGTAATTTTTGTGCTTGCCATATAAATTTTTTTTGAATGCCAAATGTAACTAAAATAACTGCCAACAAGTTTAGCCAAATACTACATGATAAAGCCTTCTTGTCGATGGGATTGGCTGTTTTGTCGCAACATAACCGTAACAGCATTCTTATTGAAAGGCAAAGATTAATTTGGTGTTATGTATTTTAAATGGACCTCGAAAAAATGGGCAACCGTAGCCTTGCACCTCCTATTCTGGACGGTGATTTTCACTTTGCCATCTTTATTGCGTCCCGCAAGAGAAAACTATTCCGGGCCACCAAAATCAGCAGGGTATTTTTACCAGTATTTGTGTAATTGTGCCACCTGGATAGCATTGTTTTACCTTAACGCAAATGTGCTGATTCCCCGGTTTATATTAACCGAAAAATATAAAAAGTACATTTTATACCTGTTGCCGGTTTTTGGTTTGTTGTTTTTAATTAACTGGTCCACCTTTGTTGGTTTCGTACCCGAGCGGCAATTCAGGTTTAATGGCTTTGTGTTTTACTATATTTTTCCCTGCCTGTTTTTTTTAGCCTGTAGTACGGCATGGGTTATGTTCAGGCATAAGGTATTGGCCGACAGGCTTTCAAAAGAAAAGGAAACCCTTAATCTTACAACTGAACTTGCCTTTTTACGGTCGCAGGTAAGTCCGCATTT
>JAJAYD010000246.1 GCA_026786345.1 Chitinophagaceae bacterium | reverse complement strand
CAAGAAAATCTATAATATTCAACAGGCTAATCATACTACAAATTGTTTAAATAATAAGTAAGGCCATTTAAACCAACACCGTTTCAAGTAAAGCTTTTACCCGATCGTTTACAACCTGGCCATTGTAGGTTATGCAGGTCCCTTTAACCAGGTCGTCCTCCCAGTTCAAATTAAAAATGCCGTCTTTATCAATTAAGAGGCTTAAAAAGTTCAAAATGTTTCTACCATATAATTTACTTGCATCAACGGGCATTCCAGAGGGTAAATTGCTGTCGCCTACTATGGTAACCTGGTGGTAAACTACGTGTTGGTTATTTTTGGTAACAGGTGTATTTCCTCCGGAAGATGCGGCCAGGTCAATTATTAACGACCCCGGTTTCATACGCTTAATCATTTCCTCACTAATTAATACAGGTGCTTTCCTGCCCGGAATTTGTGCAGTAGTAATTACGATATCTGCCTTGGCTATTGCCTCGGCTATGCGTTGATGTTGCTTTTGTTTGTAGTCTTCGGTTTGCTCAACCGCGTAACCACCGGCTGCACTTGCATCGGCTGCTCCTTCTACTTCAACAAACTTTGCACCTAAGCTCATTACTTCTTCTTTGACGGCTGCACGGGTATCAAATACTTCTACCACTGCCCCCAACCGGCGGGCAGTAGCAACCGCCTGCAAACCAGCTACACCTGCACCCAGTATTAAAACTTTGGCCGGCGTAATGCTGCCCGCTGCAGTCATAAACATCGGAAAATATCTTGGAAACATGGAAGCCGCAACCACTACCGCACGGTAACCTGCAATGTTTGCCTGGCTGCTTAACACATCCATGCTTTGGGCACGGGTAGTGCGTGGAATCATGTCCATACTAAAAGTGGTAAGCTTTTGAGCTGACCACTTTTGAATTATAGATGCGTTAAACAAAGGTTGATATATACCCAGCAATACAGTCGACGAGTCAACATTTTGAAGATCAGAATCAGTTGGCATTTGAATACTGAGGAGTACATCGCTTTTTGAAAGCACCTCGGTACGACTGCCAATTGTTGCTCCTTTTTCTACATACAATTCGTCAGTTGAAAAAGCATTGGAGCCGGCACCGGCCTCAACTATAACCTGGACTTTTTTATTCAGTAATAATTCAGCCTGGTCTGGTAATAATGATACCCTGTTTTCGCCGGGTGGTTCTTTAAGTATACCTAGTATCATGCGTTCAAGTTAGGTAGAAATGTTTAAGTGTGCAGAATTTCAACACGCTGGATGTGTACAATAAAAATACTGACTCTTACTCAATTGTAAAGCAACATTTAAAAGGATGAGGCTGAATGCAGATATTGTTTCAGGAGTTTTTTCAGGTGTTGTATTAGTTAAACCTCCAGACTGGACTGAAGCTATATAAATAATTAAAGTTGATTGATTGCAATACTTGCCAGTAGAATTCCGTCAAGCTGAATAATAAGCAAGGAAATGCACTGTTGGTGAATGTACTTCTGTCAAGTTTCAATTGCACAAAACCACATATTGTCCGTTCGCCCCTTATTTCCAAATTGGTTCCTTTTCCCAATTATTAAGAAATCCAATTTTGTAAGTTGGAACATTAAGATTGTTTGAAAATAATTCAAGAATTTTTTCTTTGATATGGTGTCCGGGAGTAACATAATTGCACAAGTAAACCATACTACTAATAATTAAAAATGGCTTTTTTGATTGTACTGGTAAAAGAGGATAGTTAAACCAAGCACCGTTTGGATTTATTATTTTCTCAATAGGCCTTTTTACCATACTCCTATTCCACAATCTAGAATGATGTGCAATAATATTCCTTACATAAGTTATAGCTTCTAGCCAGCTTGAAAGTTCACTATGCAAATTCAAACCCATTTCTCTTGCAATAGATGCTTTTTCAGGAAGTTGGTGTTTTAAATTTTTATACATCTTGGAGAGTGTACCCATAGATGCAACTTCCAATATTTTCCATGCATCGGCATCTTGTGTAGGGTATCGCTTTTGATGGTCTTTTATAAAATTTTCCTGACTTCGTTTAAATTCCTTCTTTAATTCGTCAATCGTATGTAAATGAACAGTTTTAGTAGTGCCATTATAAGGAATTGTAATGCTTTCAAAAAGTTTGGTGTCTAAATACCACAAGCTTCCGAAGCTCATCGCTAAATGATAAATCATTTTGGTACGCAAGGCTATCTCTATCCGTTCAATAGCATCAAAAAGAATAAGCCTAAGATGTCGGTCGAAATTATAACGGTCAATAATATCTTCAAAATAAGTATCCGGTTTAAAAGTATGAAGAGTGTAATCTAACTGCATGTCCCACCAATAACCTTTCAGTCTGTAGTAACTTATATTTTGCAGGAAATGTGGGGCGGTAACTTTATCTTTAAAAAGCATTCCTCTTTGTTTGAGTAAGGCTATTTGATTGGCTATGGAAAGTGCAGGTTTATTAGCCATTGCAGATCTAAAAAAAATGACCCGTTAGCAGTTCTAATGGTATGCTAACGGGTACTGTTTGTACAAATGTAAAAGGCTTCTTTGAAAACACAAACAATTTCAAAAAAAATATTTCAATGGGCTGAAAATTAACATTTTCAGGATTCAACTGCCGCCATACTTTTACGTGAATTTTGTTATAGAGTAGCGGTAGTACAGGTCATGCACATCTCCGTTATTAAAAACGTACCGTAAAATGTTGTTGCTTTTTTTGTTCGGGCCTAAAAAAAACCAGCCCTATAAAAAAGAGATCTATGCTTAACGTTACCGATGCATGATGCCTGATTTCGTCCCATGCCTCTTCCATGGTTTTACTCCAATGGATATCATCAAAAATAAAAATGCTTGATTCATTTGCTTTCTCGAGCAACTGGTAAAAGTAATTAAGGGTTGGCTCTTTCCGGTGATTGCCGTCAACAAAAGCAAGATCAACAGATGAAAGCTTTTGTAACGCACCAATCAGGGTATTATCAAAATTACCCTCAATAACTTCGATATTATTTAACCCTAAATGCTCAAAGTTTTGCGACGCTATGTTAGACACCTCGTCGGCTCCTTCAAAGGTTAGTACTTTACCCGATGGATTGGCCGAAGCAAGATAAGCAGTGGTAACACCCAGGCTGGTGCCGAGTTCTACAATGGTTTTGCTCTTATAATAATTGGCTATCCTGAATAATAGCTGGCCATATTTGGCAGGTTTTAAAGAGGCTCTTGCAATGCTGTTAACCTTACGCTCATTGCTTTTTGATACGGTTGAACCTGCTCCATAGTCTGTAATGGTCACCACAGTATCGTTGGTTATCATTTGCTTACGTACACCTTCCACACTTTCGTAGGCGTAAAATTGCCTTTTATCGTTTAGTACATTTTTAATAAAATCGAATACAAAGGGAGAATGAACGCCATGGCCTTTACCATTGGAAGCAAACAGAAAATAGCGGATATACTTAGATGCAATTTTTACCAAAGAATACATGTAGATTGTTCATTTTGATGGAGGTTTGAAGTCATCAGCAAACTATTTTTTCTCCCACAACTGTATGGTAAAATCGTAAGCATGTTTGTCATCGGCTTTTACATCGCGGGCCGAAATAAGTTTCCACTTACTTTCCTCAAACGAGGGAAAAAATGTATCGCCTTGTAAAACGGCATGCACACGGGTAATGTATAACCTGTTGGCCTTTGGCATGGCTTCTTTATAAATTTCTCCTCCACCAATAATAAATATTTCGTTGGTGTCGGCCTCCCGGGCAACAAATAAAGCATCGTCCAGTTTATTTACCACAACTACGCCTTCAGCTTTAAAATCCTTTTGCCTGGTGATAACAATATTTTGCCGCCCCGGCAGTGGCTTGTTGCCTAACTCCGCAAAAGTTTTTCTACCCATAATTACCGGAAAACCCCAGGTGGTGTTCTTGAAAAATTTCATATCGATAGGCAGGTTCCACATCAGGTGGTTGTCTTTACCTATTGCATTGTTATCGGAAGCGGCAACTATTAGCGAGATGAGCATCTTAATTAAAATTTGGCTTGTGGATAAAACTGATATTGCTGCGAAGTAATAATTTTTTATTGAAAAGCAAACAGAAAGGCTGAATGATTAACGCTTAATGCCCGAAGGTAAAAGTTATTGGCTCAGAGCTATTAGCTAAAGGCTAAGGGCTCATGACTAACGACTATTGACTAATGGCTATTACTGTTGCTGTTGCTGTTGCACTTCAAGGTAGTGGCGGTATGAATTGATTTTTGCAGCCGGTTTTGATTTTTGTGAGTGTTTGAAGGTAGCCCCGGTGGATGCTTCGGTTTTTTTGGCGGAATGACCATTTTCTATCTCGACAGATACCTCAAGGGTATCGGTGGCTGAACCTTTAAAAGTGCCCTTTACCGGCGTGCAGTCTGCAAAGCGTCGGCCTACTGCCAGGCGCACATGCTGGTCGTTGACCACACAATTGTTTGTAGGATCTAAACCAATCCAGCCAAACCAGGGTATGTACGCTTCAACCCATGCATGTGTGGCGCCTGTACCACGCATCTCCTTGTCTTTCGGACAGATATATCCACTTACATACCGGCCGGGTATATCAGCCATTCTTAACAGCACTAACAAGATATGGGCAAAATCCTGGCAAACGCCGGCTTTTAATTGCCAGATTTCTTCCACCTCCGTATCGGTGGTTGTGATGCCTTGCTGGTAGCTAAAATTGTTATAGACATAGTCTGTAAAAGTCTTTGCATTTGCAAAGGGTGTTTCACTATAATTAAGGAGCGTATCCAATACAATTTTTACTTCGTCGAGCGATGGAAATACTTCGCGGGTTAAAAAATCGAGGTATGGAAAAGTACCTTTCAAACTTGAAAAATGCTCCCACTGTTCGGCAGCAGGAATATCATCCGTTGGCATGGTAACCTTCTTCGTAATTACATCCGTTACTGATTCAATCAACAACTCTTTATGAGGTTTGATGACCGAAAACACACCCACCTCGTTGCCAAAATAGTCAACAAAAACCTCCACAAGCGGGCTATGCGAAATCTTTACTTCGTGCTTTCTTACTTCAAGATGCGCATCAACCAAAGGGTACAACATTATCTGGTTGGCACAATCAATAACAGTTGAAGAGTAAGAGTACCGGGTAGTGTGTTTAATGGTATAAGAATTCATAATGCTGTATTAAGTGTTACCAAAATAAAGTTTGCTTAAAGAAGAACTGATTTCAAAAATGTCGTTTTTAGTTTGATGCAAAAACGTCTGTAACATCTGTGGGTTTTGTGCATTGACATTCGAGTACTTGATATTATTAACAGTGCGTCCAATCAAAAAATCGAGCTGGTCATAATTTTCCTGCACGCTCTCTGCATTCAACCTTTCAAAATATTTATAAATACGCTCCAGGCAATATAAGATTGAGTGTGGAAAATGGCTGTTAAACACTACCAGTTGCAACACATT
>JAJAYD010000245.1 GCA_026786345.1 Chitinophagaceae bacterium | reverse complement strand
GTAATTGTATTTGACCGTATAAGAGAAGATAGCCGGATGATGAAAGGTGTTGATAAGGGCACTATCATTAACAAAGCCATTAATGAAACCTTGAGCCGTACTATTATGACCTCGCTTACGGTGTTCTTAACCATCTTGTCGCTGTTTATCTTCGGTGGCGAAGTAACCCGTGGATTTGCATTTGCAATGCTGATCGGTGTAATTACCGGTACCTACTCTTCAATCTTTGTAGCTGCACCAATCTTAATGGATTTTGGCAAAGACAAGCCATTGGGTGCTGCGGACACTGTAGAAAAGAAAGTGGTAACAAGGCCAGCTCACGCATAAAACACATACAAAACTTTATAAAAAAGGCCTGCAAATTTTGCAGGCCTTTTTTATTGTTCCGTATCGGTTTTAAAAAACTCTTTCTTCAATACATAATGATATACTGAAGGCGCATTAGTCGAAAACACCGGGAACGCATTCACCAGTTTCCATCCATCTTTACCCAAAAAGTTCAGGGCATCTATTACGGTATTAAATTTTTTAAGTTTGCCATTCTCGTCCCTCAACCTGTTATCGTTCCACACACTTCTTTCATCACCATAATCAATATCAATCGTTACTTTACTGCTGAGTAGACGGGGTGTAGCAACCAATTCGCAGTATTGCTCAACACGTAGCGAATCCTTTTGTGCATTGCTTTTTAAGGCAACCATCAACAAAAGCAGGAAGACAAGTTTTTTCATAACCGGCTGGTTTAAATATTAGGGTTTTGATATAAATGTAGTTTAGTTAATAAGAAGCTACGTTAATTAGAAGCCGTACTGCTGAATTAATTTCAACATCCCTTGCAAAAAATACACACATTGTCCTGGGGATTCCGAAACAAGTTCGGAATGAAGGGATGATATTAATTTATCTCTCAGGTTCCAAACACAATGCCTCTTTAACAGGTGTCAATTCAACCAAAATGAAAACATGGAAAGACAGATAACAAAGCCTGCGCAGGCAAAGGCGGCAAATTTTAAAATGGTGCTGTTATTTTTGCCAGCTCTGCTGATGCCTTATAAGGGAATAATTTTTTTAAACTGCAATTAAAACTATATGCTTTTACCCATTGGCGACGACAACCGAGACCGGAGCAGAACGCCCTACATTAATTACCTGTTGATAGCGCTGAATATTTTTGTGTTTATCTACTGGCAACATTGGGGCAGCGATGTAAATTTTACATTCGCCTATGCAACCGTGCCCGGGGAAATTCTTACCGGTACAGACATTATTACCAAAACCGAAGTATTGAAGGACCCTTACACCGGCCAGCTATTTGAGTTACCGGGCTTGCAACGAACGCCGGTGTCTGTTTTTATAACCCTCCTAACTTCAATGTTTATGCATGGCGGACTGGCACACCTGCTGGGCAACATGTTGTACCTTTTTATTTTTGGCGACAATCTTGAAGATACCATGGGCCACATGAAGTACGTGGTATTTTACCTGCTCTGTGGTATACTGGCAAGCCTTACGCATGTGTTCAGCACATTTGTATTGGGTCAAAACCTGTTGATACCATCTTTAGGTGCTTCGGGTGCTATTTCTGCTGTGTTGGGTGGATATTTAATGCTACATCCATCGCGGGGTGTGCATGTTTGGATCTTATTTTTTATAGCTACTATACCCGCCTTTTTAGTGGTGGGTCTTTGGTTTGTTTTCCAGGTGCTAAATGGTATGGGTACTTTAGGTGGCGAAGAAGCAGGGGGCATAGCCTATGCCGCACACATTGGTGGATTCATCTTCGGTTTTATATTGGTAAGAATGTTTGGCGTTTCAAAACTACCGCCCAAACGCAAATCTATATGGAGGAAGTAGAGTCAATTTATGCAAGGCTTGCAGATGGTTAATGACTTAAAATGTATATAAACAAAAGTTGAATACTAAAGAGAATGCATCGTAGGATTCTCCTCAATATTCAACTTTTAAACCGGCCTCAGCTATAGGGATAGATTTCCTTCAATACTGTCATCCATAGTTTTACCAATAATGGCACCCACCGTTCTCTTTATTAGTCCTACCGCTTTGTTATGTTTGGTATCCCAATAATAGCCATCGATAGTTTTTACCTTAATAACAGATATACGTGGATCATCAACGCCTTCTGTAAACCATGTCTTTAACATGGGGTTCCAGAGCTCCTTAATCTTCTCCTTGTCCTGGCTTACCGTGGCAATACCATACACACTTAAAAAGTCAGAATAGCTTGATCCCTGGAACAACAGTTGAACGGATGGATCCTCAGAAACCTCTTCATCTTTATGACTATCCTTTGAACTCAGGAACCAGAAATTTCCTTCATCGTCCAACTTCTGAACTGCCATAGGACGTGTAACAAAAGGCTGCCCGGTGGTTATTTCTGTACAAAAAAAACAGGTAGAAGCTTTATCTACCAGGACCTTCATTTTTTCAATCGCTTCAGGCCCATTCAGGTTTTCAAAATTTTCTTCTTCTTGTTGTTTGTTAATGCTATCCATAGAAATTTTTTCTAAAAAATATCAAAAACGGTACCACCACTATTTGGGTCTGTTGTTCCCGGTTTACCTGTGGTATTCCACATCAAGTTTAAGTCATAACCGATTATTGCCAATATTCTTAAACGAACTTTTGTATTGACTATCCCATAACATTAAGGTTATTCGATAAACTTAATGCAATTCAGTTTTTTTGGTTGTTTATCCTTAATGGGAAAATGCTGATATATTTTACCGAAACCCTGTCTGCAGGTGCAGGCGGGCAGGCTTGTTACCTTAGCATGATTGGCTCACCTACAATAGCTAATAAGGTTATATCTCTTCATAGCTTTTCTACTAAGGTTAAAAAGGCGTTTTTGGAGACTTTAAAAATCGTGTTGCACTAAGTTTACTGGAGAGCCAATGTTCAGCGTAATTATTAATTTTTTGGTAGCCGGCTTTTAAAGGTGAATGAAACATTGAAGGCGACGCTCCGTTCAAAGCCATCTTTTCATGGCAAATGGCAATAGTTCCCCATTATTTACCAATGCAGCAATCAATATTGATAAAGATATACCGCTGCATTTTGCACCTGATAGATATCTTTCCCTTTTTCCTTTTACCTTTTTCCTTCTACCTTTTACCTTTTACCTTTTACCTTT
>JAJAYD010000244.1 GCA_026786345.1 Chitinophagaceae bacterium | reverse complement strand
GTAACAGTGATACCGGACTAACACGTTTTAATACTCATTATTACCTGGCATTAAGCTATTTGGCTTCTAATACAGGAATTGCAAATGCTATAGTAAACCTCAAATCTGCTATCAGCAACAACCCGGATTCTTTTCTTCAAACCAAAGCTGAATGGTATCTCGCACTGGCATATTTAAAAACCACTGAGACAAAAAAAGCAGAGCAGTTATTGAAGAAAATCATACTTAATGATAACGCTGGTGAATACAGGCAAAAGGCTCTACTTTTATTAACGGATCTGAAGAAAAATCGTGAAAGGTGAAAGGTGAATGCTGAACCTTTAACCATTGACCAATGACGTCATTTGAATTTTTAACGATGCGCTTATTTATACTCTCATATTGTTTTACATGCTTCTTCGCATTATATGCAAACGCACAAATAGACACTGTATTATTCCAGGCCATTAAGCATAATGATCTTGCAGCTATAAAAGAACGGGTGCAGCAACCGTATATAGACATCAACGCAAAAAACCTGAACGGTTCGAATGCTTTAATGTGGGCTGTATATTTTTGTGATCTTCCTGTTATTCAATACCTGGTGCGGCATGGCGCACTGGCTCCGGAAAGGGCAGTAATTTATGTGAACGATAACTACTTCTGCTATGGAAGTTTACAAGTAATAGCGGCAGGAAGGGGAAAGGCAGATATAATGCAATACCTCTCAGACAGTTTACACTTATCACTCGAAGAAAAGGCGAGGGGTATTTCTCTCGAAGGAGAAGGTTTTACGCCTATGAATACAGCTGTTAGTCTTGGACAAACAGAAGTTGTTAACTTCCTTCTTCAAAAAGGAGTACACGCTGACAGATTAGAAAATACTGACACAGACACTCCTTTATTTTCAGCAGCAACTTTCGAACATTGGGAAATTTTTAGTTTGCTTTTGCAAACAGGCATGTATAAGGATAAGCTGGGTATCCTGGTTGATTCCGTGTTAAATGTTGCAAAGCAATTCAAAAAGCCGTTCCCTAGTAAAACGGCTAAAGCAGTTGCACTTCAGCAATTTACTCTAAGCCTGCGAAAGTATTTTTTTGGCGAAGAAAGCCTTTGTTACGCCAGTGGCTTAAACAGCCTTGCCTTTGCCCATAACGCTGCCGGAAGTTATGACAGCGCCCAATATTATACCCTGGATGCTATGCGGCTTTTAAAAAAAATGGGGCAGGCAGAACACCCCGAATATATCCGAAGCCTACACGACTTTTCGCATATTTACTACAACACCGCAAAGTACGAACAGGCATTCCCCTTGCTCCTGCAGGCACAGGGCATTATCAATAAAATATATGTTGATGGAAATTCATTTGCTCCATATATAAAACTTTCTGGAGCAGACGCAATGCCAGGGGGAACAGCTCTTTGTTGGCCTACCACTTTTAATTTAAATACCCAGGCTTTAATGCATGCACGACTGGGCAGGTACGATAAAGCATTAAAGTGTTACCGGCAAGCATTGGAAATTGCAAGAGTAACGTTAGGTGATGATAATTTAAATTATGCGTATGTAGCAAATAATATGGCATTTGCTTATTCTGGAGTGGGGTTACATCGGCAAGCCTTATCTCTCTATCAAAAAGGGCTGATGATCAAAAAAGAATTTGGCGAAGACCGTGATGTGTACGGTGGTAATTTGCTGGATATTGGTTATGCTTATAACCAGTTAGGGCAATACCGGGAAGCGTTGCCATGTTTTGAGCAGGCAGCCACCATTCTAAAGAAATGGTTTGGCGAAAAGCATCAGTATTATGCCATGTGTATGGACGGGCAGGCTTTTATCTACGAGCATATTGGCGAGTACGAAAAGGCTATAAAATTGTACAAGCAGGCCTTTACTATTTATAAAGATGCTTTTGATGAAAGCCACCCTTATTGCGGTTCTGTATTAAACAATCTCGCTACTTTATACAAAAGAATAGGCAGGTACGAGGAGGCTTCGGATTGTTATCAGCAAGCATTGGAAATACGCAAAAAGTCAATAACAGAAGCGCACCCTGATTATGCTCAAAATGTAACGAACCTTGGGAGTTTGTACGAGCAAAGAGGTAATTATGATTCGGCGCTGTATTTATATAACCAGGCATTAGCACTTACCAGGAAAACGGTCGGAGAAGAACATCAGTATTACGCAAACTGTCTTGCCAATCTTGCTTCATTGTACGATAACATCCATAGGGAGGATACGTCGCTCTTGTTGTACCACCAGGCATTATCCATTAACAACAAAGTAATAGGAGAAGATTTTCCTGAAAACGTGAGTATATTAAACCATCTCGGGCTGCTTTATAAAGCCAAAAGTGATGATGCCGCCTCCTCTTTTTTCTTTACAAAGGCAAGCCGCCTGCAACTGAAAAATCTAAAAGTTACCTATGCTACTTTGTCGGAAGGAGAGAAAATGAGCTTTCTCGGCAGGCAGGCTTTTAGCTTCAGTTACATTCCTTCCGCCCTTTGTGAAGCACCCAAAACTCCGGGAGTTCTTGCACAACAACTTTATCAAAACGAACTGGCGTTGAAAAGCATGGTATTAGAAGATCAGAAGCAAGTGATAAACAACATCCGCAAAAGCAACGACACCTTTGCTTTGGCTCTTTACAATCAATGGCAGTTCAACAAAGCATTTTTGGGTAAGCAACTGCTATTGCCTATCACCCAACGGGTGTCTTATTTTGACAGCCTGCGGGAAACAACCAATGGTATTGAGCAAGAACTTTCCCGACGTTCTTCTGCATTTAATAACCAATACAGCAATCAAAACATTTCGGCGGCCACTATTGCAGGAAATCTTAAACGAGGCGGGGCCGCAGTGGAATTCATCCGCTTTCAACTTTACAATAGAAAATGGACAGACAGCATTATGTATGCAGCTATAATATTATTAGCCGGGGATACCATTCCTCATTTCATACCCCTTTGTGAAGAAAAACAATTACAACGAATATTAACCCCTTCAACCAGCGAACCTGTTTACGCTATTCAAAAGCTTTACCCAGGTAAGTCGGCTCAAAATGCAGACTCTCTTTATCAGCTAATATGGAAGCCTTTGGAAAAATATCTTCAAAATGTCAGCACCGTTTACTATGCCCCTGCGGGTTTGTTGCACCGTATTGCATTCCAGGCGCTCAGAATAAGCACTGCTCAGATGATTATTGATAAATATAAGCTCAACCAGGTATTAAGTACACGTGCTGTTGCCGTGCCTGCCCAAAATGGAAAACCATTAACGGCAGGTCTATGGGGCAATATTAATTATGATGTTACAACAGATGCTTTTGCCACCCGCGGTTCTAAAGCGCATACCCGCAGGGTAGACTCAACCATTTCTTCATTTAATTTTTATACCTCCGATACAAAAAAAACCCGGGGAGGTGAATGGACTTCTTTACCAGAAACAAAAAAGGAACTAGACAGCCTTAGAAAAACTTTTAAATATTCTGGTGTCAGCTTAACCAGCATCACAGATACAGCAGCTACAGAAGAAGCTTTTAAAGCATTGGATGGAAAAAGCCCCCAACTTTTACACCTGGCAACGCATGGTTTCTTTTTACCGGTAGCTGATAACAAATTTCAGGGCACCCAAATAAATGCGGGCAGTACTTTTAATGCGCAGCAAAATCCTATGTTTCGCAGTGGATTGGTTCTGGCGAATGGTAATCGTACATGGAAAGGAGAACCGGTAATAGCAGGAAAGGAAGATGGCATATTAACCGCTTATGAAATTGCTCAAATGGATTTAAGTAATACTGACCTGGTGGTACTTAGCGCCTGCGAAACTGCATTGGGCGATCTGCAGGGAAATGAAGGAGTGATAGGTTTGCAAAGAGCTTTTAAAATGGCCGGTGTAAAGCAGATAATTATGAGTTTATGGCAGGTGCCGGATAAAGCTACAAGAGAATTAATGACCATGTTTTATAACAATTGGCTTGGGGGTATGAGCACAAGAGAAGCCCTGCGAAAAGCGCAGTTGAGAATGAAAGAAAAATATCCTCCCTACTTCTGGGCCGCATTTGTATTGGTGGAGTAAATGAAAGAAAGATAAAACCAAGTGTAAAGGAGCGTTTCAATATTCAGTCTTAGTAGATGATGCGGTAATACCATTTACACGAAAGATCATCCCAACTTATTTCAGTTAACTTGTACCACTATCATGTGTTCTTTATGCTAATGGAAGGTATGCAGGAGTAATAAAAAAAGAAAGGTCAGCACTTTGCTGACCTTTCTTAATAACGTAGAGCGTACGGGAATCGAACCCGTGATTCCTCCGTGAAAGGGAGGTGTCTTAACCCCTTGACCAACGCTCCATTTCTGCAATTGGAGCGCAAAAATAGGGTCATCAACTATTTCTGCCAAAAGTTTTTTTAATCTAAAATTTTAGGATCGTTTATTACCTAAACACCAATCATCCCTAACAGTAAGGTCAGCTTAATCAACTGATCAGTCCCGATGATGTATATATTTTTCATTCTTGTTTAATACGCTTAACTACAGGCATGCAGCACCAAATTTCCATCTGGTATACACCTGCATTAAATGCTCAATGATCAATAACTTCTTTCAAAATTTTCTTAACAAATCATGGTATTCCTTGTAAATTCGCAACGTTTTTAAAACGAATAAAAATTTTTTTATGAGTACAGTTAAAGTAGCTATCAATGGTTTTGGACGAATTGGCCGCCTGGTTTTTCGCCAGATTTACAATATGGAAGGTATTGAAGTAGTTGCCATCAACGATCTTACCAGTCCCAAAGTGTTGGCTCATCTTTTAAAATACGACAGTGCCCAGGGCCGTTTTGATGGTGAGGTTACCAGCACTGAAAATTCGATAGTTGTTAATGGCGATGAAGTAAAAATATACGCTCAAAAAGATCCGGCTCAAATTCCATGGGGCACCCATGAAGTTGATGTGGTTATTGAGAGTACTGGTTTCTTTACTGATAAAGAAAAAGCCGAAGCTCACCTTACTGCCGGCGCAAAAAGAGTAGTAATTTCTGCCCCCGCAACAGGCGATTTAAAAACCGTTGTATTTAACGTTAACCATGCAATTTTGGATGGCAGCGAAACAATTATTAGTTGTGCATCTTGTACAACCAACTGTCTGGCTCCAATGGCAAAAGTTATGAACGACCAGTACAAAATTGTTACCGGTTTCATGACAACCATACATGCTTACACAAACGATCAAAATACACTGGATGCACCTCATCCAAAAGGAGACCTTCGCAGGGCAAGAGCCGCCGCTGCCAACATAGTGCCAAACAGTACTGGTGCTGCAAAAGCTATCGGGCTGGTGTTGCCTGAGTTAAAAGGTAAATTAGATGGAAGTGCTCAGCGTGTTCCGGTTATAACAGGTTCATTAACTGAGTTGACAACCATCCTGGAGAAAAAAGTTACCGTCGGGGAAATAAACGCCGCTATGAAAGCAGCAAGCAATGAGAGCTTTGGTTACACTGAAGATGAGCTGGTGAGCAGCGATGTTATCGGTACCACTTTCGGTTCCTTATTCGATGCTACACAAACAAAGGTTATTACTACCGGAGATGTACAACTGGTTAAAACAGTTAGCTGGTACGATAACGAAATGAGTTATGTAAGCCAGTTGGTACGTACGGTTAAGTTTTTTGCAGGTCTTATAAGCAAGTAGTTTTTTGGGGGTACGGGCAGTAAATCTCTGTGCTGCATTCTTGCGTCGCACAAGTCATCTGCAACACTTTTGGCAACCGTAGCATCCCAACTTTCAATAACCATGTAATGATAACCGCAGTTCACTAAAGGGCTGCGGTTTTTTTGTTTAAATTTGGCGTATGAAAGAAAACCAGGTAAAACAACTATTAGCACGCATAACGGTAAAGCCAGGCATGATGGGTGGAAGACCTACTATAAGAGGCATGCGTTTTCCTGTTGGCGATATTCTTGAGATGCTTGCAAGTGGAATGAAGGAAGAAAGTATTTTAGAGCAACATCCAATTCTTGAAAAAGATGATATTTCTGCTGCTTTAACATACGCTGCTTTAACTATTAATAAAAGCAAAATCATTCATGCAGCCTAAGCTTGATTGGGAAATTTGGCTGGACTGCCAAATTTCACCCATAATTGCAAAATGGCTAAGGGAAGAAACAGGTTATATAGTAAAGTCATCCTATATACTCAATTTACAGGGATTGGATGAGATGTAATTTATAAACTCGCAAAAGCGAATGAAACTAAAGTAATTTTTATCTCCAAGGATTCCGATTTACCTGAACTCGTGCAAAGATTTGGAGCACCACCTAAAATTATTTATATCAAATCCGGCAATACCGAAAGC
>JAJAYD010000243.1 GCA_026786345.1 Chitinophagaceae bacterium | reverse complement strand
GGCCGGGCAAAGCAAGCTGATATAGCGCTGGCTTTTGAGGGAGCAGCAAACCTTTCTACTGTTGCAGATGCCCGCCGCGGTTCCAGCGGCTGGAAGTTGCATGTAACAGGTAAACAGGCACATTCATCCGGCGTTTTTAGTGTGGGCTATGGAGCTATTTATGAAGCATCCAGAATTGTAAATGAGTTTAGAGAGCAGCTGAGCAAAGAACGATACCTAACCTTTAACCCCGGTTTTTTTGCGGCGGGCTCCGAGATAAATTATGACAGTGCAAACATCAGGGCGCAGGTGTCTGGTAAAACAAATATCATTTCGCCGGCTGCCTATGTACAAGGCGACTTACGCTTTTTAACGGAAATGCAAAAGCATGATGCCCGAAAAAAAATGAGGACAATTGTAAAAACCAATAATTTATTAGCTACCAAAGCAACTATAACTTTCAGTGATGGTATACCTGCCATGGAGCCAACAAAGGGTAACAGGGCATTGGTTCATAAAGTTGATAAGGTTTCAAGAGATATGGGTATTGGCCCGGTTAAGGCCGGCGACCCCGGCAGCCGGGGAGCAGGAGATATATCTTATGTGGCTAAATATGTTGATTGCCTGGATGGGTTGGGAGCCATCGGCAAAGGCTCGCATGCGCCGGGCGAAACCATCGATTTAAAAGAATTTCCCTTACTAATAAAGAGAGCCGCAATTTTAATTTACCGGCTGACGAGGTGAGGGGTAATAGTTAATGGTCAATAGTCGATAGTCGATAGTCAATGGTCAATGGTCAATGGTCAATGTTCAATGGCCAATGATCAATAGTCAATGGTGAAAACCTGAGAACGTGAAAGGTGAGACGTGAAAAGTCAATAGTCAATGGTCAATGGTCCGTGGTCGATGGTCGATGGTCGATGTTCAATGGTCCATGGTCCATGGTCAATAGTCGATAGTCGATAGTCAATGGTCGATGGTCAATGGTCAATGGTGAAAACCTGAGAACGTGAAAGGTGAGACGTGAAAATTCAATGGTCGATGGTCAATAGTCAACGCAGGCTTGTAAATAAAACGGAAGACGAAAAGCCGACAACTATGCAACATGCCTATTCAAAGGCTTGTAACCAAAACCTGGATATGTTTACTTTGGTTGTTGAAAGATGAGCTAATTTAAAATTGGATTAAAAGCAGGAGCCTCTTCCGCATCGTATTTTTTGATGACATTATAGAGGGTATCGCGTTCAACCGGCTGGCGATTAACCTGCTTTATCAGGGTTACCAATTCAGCAGTGGTCATTGCGGGATTTTGCTCTTCGCTGCCTGCCATCGAGTATATTTTGGTTGAGTCATCAATGGTGCCATCCATATCATTCACCCCATACGAAAGGGTAAGCTGGGCATTTTGACGGCCAAGCATAGGCCAATACGCTTTTAAGTGAGGGAAATTATCCATATAAAGCCGGGCAATGGCATACATCCGCATGTCTTCGGTAATGGTACTTTCAGCAATATGGCTCATGTCGTTATCGCTATTTCTAAATTTAAGCGGAATAAAAGTATTAAAGCCACCGGTTTCATCCTGCAGTTGGCGAAGCCGTTCCATATGATCCACCCGGTGCCAGTATTTTTCTATATGCCCGTACAACATGGTTGCATTGCTGTGCATACCTAAGTTGTGTGCAACCCGATGAATGTGCAGCCATCCTTCCGCATTTACCTTGTCATCGCATATCTGGCTCCGGATGTCGGGGTGAAAAATTTCAGCGCCGCCGCCTGGTAACGACATCAGTCCTGCGTCATGTATTTTCTTCATCCCCTCCTCCGTGGTAAGTTTTGCCTTTCTAAACATATAATCCAGCTCAACCGGGGTAAAGCCTTTTATGTGCAGGTCTGGCCTGTGTTCTCTTATCTGCTTTACCAGTTTTAAAAAGAAGTCAAGGTTCATTTTAGGGTGCACGCCACCCACAATATGTACTTCAGTAACAGGCTGGCCGTCGTATTTTTTTACAATGTTCAACATGTCGTTGATGGATAATTCCCATCCCGCCTCGCGGTGAGCATATAACTGTGAGTAAGAGCAGAATTTGCACGAAAACACACAAATATTGGTTGGCTCAATATGAAAGTTGCGGTTGAAATAGGTGAGATCGCCATGTTTTTTTTCTCTTACATAATTAGCAAGAGCACCCACATAGGGCAGAGATGCTTTTTCAAAAAGCAATACTCCCTCATCGAAAGTTACACGTTCACCGATCAAAATTTTGGTTCCGATATTTTTCAGGTCTGCATCTCCTACACTATCAATCAACACTTCTATTGCCTTTTCCATATTCAACTTTTAAAATTTTTGCAAAGCTACAGTGATTCAAATATTTTGGGGTCTTTGTTGTAGATTACGATTACTACAACTGTCACGCAGTAATCGTTTAAAACTTTATTTAAACTTTTGCCAATCTAATTAATCCTCTTCTTTATCTATTTTTGAAAGATGTTACACTTACATGAAATAAAAGACCGACTAGTGAAATTGAAGCCGGAATTGGCTGCCAAATATCATGTTAAGTCGTTAGGACTTTTTGGTTCAGTAGTTAGAAATGATTTTACCCCTCAGAGTGATATTGACATAATAGTGGACTTTGATCAGCCGGTGGGAATTGAGTTTATCGATTTGGCAAATTACATGGAGGGATTGTTTTTAACAAAAGTGGACCTCGTTTCAAGAAAGGGAATTAAGGACAAATATTTTCAACTTATAGAGAAGGAAATTATTTATGTGTAACAAAAGTGAGGGATTGTTAATTGGAGATATTCTTGAAAGCGCAAAGAAAATATTGGATTATACAAAAGGCCAGACGTTTAAGGAAATTTGTTATTGACAGCAAAACTATAGATGCAGTTGTAAGAAATTTCGCGAGAATTGGCGAGGCAGCCAATCGGTTATCTGAAGATTTTAAAGACCAACATTCTACTATTGATTGGCATAGAATTCGAGGATTTCGAAACAGAATTGTTTATGATTATTTCGGTATTGATTATATGATTGTGTGGCAGATCAAAGAAACTTTTTTAGTTATCCTGATTGATCAACTGGCAGCTATCTCTTTGAACTCTTCTTAATTTTGCCAGACCAAGCCTGTTGATTTGTAATTTCTTTCTAAAACACTGTAAACATTTCTTATGAAAAAAGAGCTTCGCAAAGAATTACACCAGATTATAGATGAAATCGAGGATGAACAGGTGCTATATATTCTCAAAGAAGATTTAGCAAATTACGCAACTACCAATATGGCTAAAGGGCTTTCGGCAATGCAATTAACACAACTTGATAAAGCAATTGAACAAGCTGACAGTAGTATTGATTTGCAGGATTGGGAAAGTTTTAAAAGGAACATACAGGATAAATGGAAAGAAGAATAATTACTACTCCGATCTTTAGAAGAAAAGTTGAAAAAATTAGCAGGTATACAGGAAAAGAGTTTGGAAATAAGGCAGTTATTGAATTTATTACAAAATTGGACTCCCGTCTTAACTTACTACTTAAATATCCTGATAGCGGAAGGCCATTGTTAAATAGGGCTAATGTAAAAAGCTTTCTTTTAACTCCACACAACAAAATTTACTATAAAATTTATCCTTCTCGAATAACTGTCCCCGACCTTATTGATATGCGCGAAAATCCTGATAAAAATCCCTTTGCCTAACAAGAGGTCAGTAAACATGCTTTAAAATATTTAAGTTGAGTCCCAGGTTTTTTTATACCCCTTGTACCCCAAAACTTTTTATCTTCCGCCTTAAAGAATTATAGTAATGAACATTAAGCAGCGGTTGATCGTAATGAGCTTTTTCCAGTTTTTTGTTTGGGGTGCCTGGCTGATTACCTTAGCAACCTATTTTTTTTCGACCAACATGGGTACTGCGGCACAGTTTGGAGCTATATTTTCTACCCTTGCCATAGCCTCTCTTTTCATGCCGGCACTAACCGGCATTATTGCCGATAAATGGATGAATGCCGAAAAGCTATACGGTATACTGCACCTGCTGTATGGTTGTATACTACTCTATGTTCCGCAGGTTAAAGATGCCGATACTTTATACTATGTAATTTTTGCGGCGATGATCTGTTATATGCCCACCATTTCGCTTTCTAATTCAATTGCCTATACCATTTTAAAAAATAATCAATTCGATGTAGTGAAAGTTTTTCCGCCCATTAGGGTTTGGGGTACCGTAGGCTTTATTGTGGCTATGTGGACCACCAACCTAACCGGAAGTAAGGCCAATACCAATCAATTCATTATTGCCGGAATAGCAGCCATAGCGTTGGGAATTTATTCGTTTACCTTACCAAAATGTCCACCACAAAAATCCATTGCGAAGGACGCCAGTTTGGTAGAGCAATTAGGTTTGCAGGCTTTCAGGTTATTTGCCAATTATAAAATGGCCTTATTCTTTCTTTTTTCTATGTTGCTTGGCGGAGCACTGCAATTGACCAACAT
>JAJAYD010000242.1 GCA_026786345.1 Chitinophagaceae bacterium | reverse complement strand
TACATTCTTTTATTTTAGAAAACAAATGGATGGATTGGTTGACCAACATAGCAAGTTGAGCCAAACGAACCGTTGGAAAATTGGCAGGCCGCATACGTAAGAAAAACGGTTGTTTGTTTAATTGTATCAACCCATATTTCTTTTTTAAAAAGGTGTATTCTCTTTGAAGTAATAAGGGATAATCTTCTTCAAACTCACTTTGTAGTAACCCGGCCTGTCCTAATAAAAGCGCCTCTAACTGGTGTATTTGGTTTTTGTGTTTAGCCAGAATGTTTACCGAAATGGACTTAGCAATAGCTTCAAAAAAATCGGCGTTTACTTTTATGCCGAAGTTGCGGGCAAGCATCCACCAAAAAACTTCTTCCCAATGGTTATTGGCTTGTTGTAAAAACTGCAAAACCATGGATGATTTTCGTTGCAACCGTTCAATGGCTAACCGCTCTTTCCATGCCAGCCAGCCAAGGTTACTCAGTACGGGCAATTGCTTTTGGCAAGGCACAAAGTCTTGCGATAGCATTAACCATTCGTATCGCTCCAACAATATCTTAGGGACTAACTCGTGCAAAACAAGGGTGGGCAATTCGTTGCCATGCTGGTCCGTAATTTCCTGGTCGTGTAGCCAAACCACATGCAGTATAATGTTGTGGTAATTTTTATCCGAGCCATGCAAATGCTTATGCCAGTCTGAAGAACGAAGGTGCAACTCGATATTTCCGGCCCAGGTGGTGGTATCAATTTTTATTCTTGCATCCGTAAAATCAGGCCCCTGGTTTACATTGTATGTTCCGGCATGTGTTATGGTCAACGCTTCGCCCTTAATGGTTTTTAACCCTGAGCGGTTATAGTATTGAAATTGCCAAATAAATTGCAGCAGACGTTCGGTCATTAGGGTAAAGTATCGTAGAGTAAGATAGCAAAATAGATTTTATGATAGCTGTCTTCCAAATCGCACTGCTTGACAAAAGACATCGGATATAAAAATTATCACCTCATCTGTCTAACTATTTTCAGTATTTAAATTCAATGTCGTTTAGTTACCAGCGCAACCATCTGCAACCTCGAACAAGCGAAAGAAGTCCTACTCTCACCTAAAAGGTAAGATAATAGAAGCCGTCATGCTCAATTAACCACCAGTGTGTACGACAAATGCTAAATTAAAAACCCCCCGGGAAAAGCTTGGCATTTCCCGGGCGAACAAAAAAAGACACGCCACATACAAGCCTCCGCATCGCTCCTCTTAACGTGTTCAGCGGGTACGAAAGCAGCAACCTCCTCCTCCGCCATGCATACGCCGAAGTTATGGAGCAACAAATGGAAGAACAACGCCTCCGCAGCATGCCCGAACGTATCCGGCAACCAATTCCCCTCCTTTCAAAGGAGGGGACAGATTTTTCGCTCCACGAAAAATCAGGGGTGGTCATGATCCACACCTACCCCACCCAACTCACGCCCTTCTGCTTCCCCATAAAAGTAGACAGCATGCGTGAAGACATGAGCAGCGAAAAACTCAAAGACAGGGTGAAGAAAATGCAGGCGAGACTGGAGAGACAATTATGAATTATGAATGAATAAATTATGAATGTTGAATGCCAAATCCCCCGTCAATGCGAGGTACAGCCTGCCCCGGAATCGATTCGGGGAAGCAATCCCACTCCACGTCATGGCGAGGAGGAGGCACAGCTTGTCCCGAACTTGTTTCGGGAACGACGAAGCAATCTGCGTTGTTTACTTACAACTTAAAACTTACCACTTCGAACTTTTTTGTCCTAAGCTTTTGAGCTACTGTTAAGCATCCTTGCGTCGCACACTTGTACTTTTATATCAATAAGCAACAAACAAATTTGTATCCGCCTAATTTTGTTTGGTTTGCACAATCGCGTAGGTTTAAGTTTCGCAAATCAGTGAATTAGTCGCCATCAAAAACATATGTCAAAGTCCCACATTGTTTTCAATCATCACCTTGAATTATTTGCAGAACGCTATATTGAAGGCATTGCACCTCTTCCCAAAGATGAAAATTCTTCGACGGCGTATCAACAAAAAAAACTTCAATCAATACTGTTTGAGCAATTTCTTCTATTCGACAAGATTGCTGTAAAAGTTGATCGAAATAGTTCCGCTTTGTTTGCATTGATTAAAGAGATTGGTTTGAATAAAGTTGAGGAATTGATTGACCACGGCATAATTATACCTGTGCTTTGGACGCCAATGATTTTTACTTTAAAAGGAATGCAACTTCTTGACGGCAGCTTTGATGAAAATTCAGTTATTGGACAAATCCCAATTATGTCAGGGAGCTATACAGGAGATGATGCTGATCCGGAAAAAAATGTTGACCGGTTATTAGTTCGCTTCTCTATTTCTAAGGATAGGAAAAATATTTTTAAGAGAAAAGTTTTAAAACACTATGTTCTGCCTGATAACTCGATTGCACACAATTCAGCCAAAATAGTTTTGGATGCCTTTGAAAACAATCGGTTAGCTGCTTTAGGATTGAAGGCGGAGAAAGCACCTCAACATTTAAACTTGGAGGAACGCTGGAAGCTATTTGCATTAGGAAATGAACTTTTAGAAACAACTGTATTAGCTGAAAGAGGCTTCAAAGGTTATGATAATTATCATCACCTTCAATTAACTCAACAATCGGTACGTCAGATAGAGTCTGCCTATCATGTTTCGGAGAATACTTCCACGATTTTGAAAGTAGAGAACATCGCGAACCTTCAACAACTTGCTTTCGAAAATAGAATCCCACTTGACCGCGCCTTCGATTTGAGATATAAGAAAGACATAAAAGCTTACAGAAAATGGATTAACACAATTTCTGAAAATACTGATGCAAAAGCTATTACTAAAGAATACATTGACGAAATAGCGGGGAAGTCTAAATTCTTTGAATCGACGGGAGGTAAATTTGTTAGTACGGTTGGAATGTTTGGTATAGGAACGGGAATTGGAGCAGCAATTGGAAATTTACCGGGTGCTTTGGTAGGCGGAGTGATCGGTAAAGCTGCTGACTTGAGTTTAGCTTTATTTGATACCTATGTATTAGATGGACTTTTAAAAGGATGGAATCCTAGGATGTTCGTAGATGCTATCAAATATGAAATCGAAGATCCCCCTGAACTTGAACAGGTTACATAATGCAAATCTAACAACGTCAAACGATCAAACATTACCAGGAGAACGTGCCGTTCATCCAATATGTCCCTATTGCATAAAGAAAAGCAGGAGTTATTCGAGTATCTTCTGAAGAATGACCTCGAACACAGGATAAAAAGGTTTAAGAAAACAATTGTGAGGCTGTGAGGTAGATAACAAGTTTTGGTAGCATCTCAAACCATTTCTGGTTCATGCTTCAATAACAGGATGTCCTGCAACGACAAAGTAAGCAAAGCATAGGTTTGACCTTTTAAATCAGCAAATTCCACTTCGTAGTTATTTAGATTATAAACATGAACTACAGTACCAATTGCACCTTTTGCCAGGTGATGTTCAGGCAGTGGATTTAGCAAAGCGACAATATCTAATTCTTTAATATCCATTTCTTATAATTTTACATAGCATGTAATTAACCTTGGTATGTTATCATTTTTTTCAACAATCCATCCGGTTCTTATCGTGCCAGTTTTATAGTTAAATGTAAATTCAAAATCAACCGCATATTTTATTCCGTATGCTGATTCAGATTGCTTCACAGCTTCAGTTTTTAGTATCACCTCCCTTATTGCTTTAATTAAATCTCCTGCATTCAATTTCGTTAGTCCAAAAACCGATGCAAATACCCTTGCTTTATTCTTACCCTCAAAATGTTCAAAATTCAAAGCGTAATCAGTAATCTTCTCCACATTAACAATTGCCCTATCTGCATTTGGAAGGTAAGCATCTATCAAACTTACAAAATTCTTGTTCATCCTAACTAGTCAACTTCTAAAATTAGCAATGGGGTCACGTTCAAAAGAGCCAATTACAAAATCACCAATTCCTTCGTCAACACAGCTTGGGGAATTTTATACCAAACTTCTATTGCTCTTCCGAAAAATTAGTAGTTGAGCTGGATGGTGAAGACCCCGTTCATCCAAGATGTTTGCAGTGCATAAAAAGCGAGGCGTTGTTTCAGTTTTTTCCGAAGAGCCTGTCCCGATAATTTTGGGAATGACCTCGAACACAGGATAAGTGGAGGTCCCCGACCTGATGCCTTTACAACACTTGTCCCACAGGCGGGAAGGCATTAATACCAAAACACTCACAAAGCCTAATAGCAGCATTATAGATGGACGTTTCCGCAAACGCCGGAACTTGCCCAGGCACAAACCAACAGCACAAGACTGCAATTCCGAAACTCTCATGTCTTACAACATGCCCAAAGATTCTTAATTTCGAAGGAAATATATTTTTATGACATCTTCTATAAAACAGGAGTTACTTGAAAAAATAGCTGCCACCGACGATGAAGATCTTCTTCAACATATAAAAGAAGAGTTAGACTACTTTACAGGTGAAGGAAAAACACCTGTTCTTGATGAACTTTCTCCTGAAGATCGCGAGGAATTACAACAACTTTTGAAAGAGCCATTTGGACACGAGACAGAATCTTACGATGAATTCAAAATTGCTACGCAAAGATGGCGTACGAAATAATTGTAAAGACTCGCTTCAGGAAAAAAGTAATAAAGCTTCTTTCTTACCTTGAAAAAGAGTGGGGCAAAGCAGTGGCTGATAATTTGCTTAAAGAAATTGACAGAAGATGTGAAACTTTATCTAGACAACCATTTACAGGAAGCCCTGTTGATGAAACTAAAAATGTTAGAAGCATATTTCTTACAAAACATAACAGGGTATATTATCGAATTAAAGGAAACGTAGTAGAGATCATCAACTAATACGATACAAGAATAAACCCAAAGAGTAATATCTATAATAGGTAATTATCAACGCTCATCCAAAGTGTTCCTTCTTTTAAAAAAACCAATGGCGTTGTTCGAGTGTCTTCCAAAGAGCCTGTGCTGATAATTTTGGGAATGACCTTGAACACAGGATAAATAGAGGTCTCCGACCTCATGCCTTTGCCACACTTGTCCCGCAGGCGGGAAAGCATCAATACCAAAACATCAACAAAGCTAAATAGCATCACTACAGATGAACGTACTTCCCCCCTTCATTCTTGCCCCACAGGCAGCAACAATATTCGTCTTTCAACAAATTAAAAAAGTAAATTTGCACAAATGAATTTTATGTCTGCGCAATCCTTAGACAATGAGTTTGGTAAGTTTTGGTTAATGCTTTCTCCTGTTGAAAAAGAGTCTCTCCTAACTGTTGCCAGGAACTACGTTCAATTAAAAACTGAAGCAGGAAATATTGATATTGAACAATACAATAAAGAAATAGATGACGCAGTAAGCCGCGTTGAAAATGGCGAATTTTACACACACGAAGAGGTGATAAATATGTCTAAAGACTGGTAAAGATGAGAAAAATCAGTTGGGACAAACAAGCAACTATTCAGTTAAGCAAAGCCATCAGTTTCGTCAGAGAAGATTCTCCTCAAAACGCCGATAAAGTAAAGAAAGAAATTCTTGGAAGGATAGACAAGCTGGTAAGTGCTCCTGAAATAAACCCACCTGATAAATACAAAATGAACAATAGTGGTAATTTTCGTGCTTTTGAATTGCATCACTACCGGATCAGTTATCTTGTAAAAGAAGAAGAAATCATCATTGCACGCATTCGCCACACAAGCATGCAGCCTTTGCTTTATTAACTTCATCCCTCTTCATTAGCTGCTAATACCAAAACATCAACATAGCCAAATAGCAGCACTACCGATGAACGTACTGCGACGCCCGTCCGAACGGTTCATCCGGGCGGGCAACAATGCCTCATCTCTATTCAAATGCCCGGGACAAAATATCATTTAAACCCGTGGAGTAAACAGCAACTTGTGATGATGCTATCAAAAAGAATTTTTTTCAGGATTTTGTCTCGTACCAAAGATGTTCAACAATTCAATTGTATTATCTGTAATCCGGTAGTAAAGCCTGTTGTGTTTTGTAAGAGAGATGCTTCTAACCATAGGCTTTTTCTTTGAAGCTATTCCCATAAAAGGCTGACCTGAAAGATTGGCTAATTTTTTATTCACTGTCCCTTCAAAATCAGTAGCAACATTTACTGACCACATCTTAATAAGATAATCAACTACTCTTTCGTAATCTTCTAATGCAATTGCAGTCCATCTTATTTTGTAAGCCATTGTTTAGAGAGTTTCATCACTTCTTCATGTGGAGAAAGTTTGCTTTCGTCTGCCTGCTTAATAGATTCTTCCAGGCGTATTAATTGGTCAGGTGAAAGCGCATCAAGTATATCAATTTTTTGAGTGGCATAAGTTTCCGCAGCCTCATTCAGCATTTCAAGCTGTGTTTCGTCATCAATCATATCAATGTAAAAGTGAAGCTGCTTTTTCAAATCATCAGAAGCCATAAATTTTGTTTTGCCCAAAATTACAAAAAACAATTCTACCTGGCCCAGTGATCACAAAGTGTTTCTATGCAAATGCTACCAGCATAACAAAGCCCAATAGCAGCACTGCAGACGAACGTGCTCTCCCTGTTTGATAGTTCATAAGCCAGGCTCATTTCCTATATGACACAGCCAATGCCTCTAAATGAAAATATATTAACTTACATCCTCTTATGAAATTGGACGACATCATCATATCTGACCCCGAAATTTTAAGTGGCATTCCTGTTTTTAAAGGAACCAGGGTGCCGGTAAAAAACCTGTTCGACTATCTTGAGGCAGGCGATTCTGTAGATGAATTTATTGAAGACTTCGATTATATTCCCCGCGAATCTGTGCTTGCAGTTTTAAAATTCACCGAACAGATTTTTTCTCAACCTTCCCTTTATGAAAATTTTGCTGGATGAGCAATTACCAGTAAGCTTAAGTTCAGGCTTATGTCGGAGCTTGAAGTTTCGACTGTAAAAGATGAGAAATGGCTTGGTATAAAAAATGGAGATTTGATTAAGCCAATGCTAAATGCAGGCTTCGACATCTTTATTACTAATGACCAAAGTCTTGGATTTCAGCAACAGCTTGTTCAATACAAAATTATCTTTATCAATCATTGTTGTCCGGGTAAAATATTACTCTTTGGGCTAAAGCCCACTGCTGTATTGAGTTTCAGTAACCCCAGCCTTAAGGCTGGGGTTATAAGAACAAAACCCTTGACTGTTGGGCTTTAGCCTAAGTAAGTCGGACAACAATCTTTATCAATATAAATAAACCCTCAAGCCGCTATGAGGATTTACTTCCTGAACTTTTCCAAATCAAATCATGGCTGTTGAAAAACGAAAGCGGTATTGAAAACATTTTAGTTTCAAAAAACTACCTAATCCACCCGGCTGATTTCAATAACCATTAATCTCTCCTTCCTCCAAATTGTTCTTATTGCTAAAAAAAGCTATTACATTGTTCGAGTGCCGTTCATCCAAGGTGTTCCTGGTGCACAAAAAAGCGAGGAGTTGTTCGAGTGTCTTACGGCAGGGGCTGAAATGCACTTGCTTACCCGACTTTCCACAAAAAAAAGTATAGAGAAACAATCATATTGCCGATCGCATTCAACGTCATTTCCATTTTTTCCAGGGGCACCCTGTCGGTTAATTCAGAATGACGACACCTTAACTAAACAACATTGTATTAAATTCTTTGACGTTTCCAATTGAAAACTATGAGTGCAATTTGTTTAATGCCTGCACCACCCTGCTTACCGGCAAGCCCATAACGTTATAAAAATCTCCGTTTATGTGTTTAATGCCTATTACACCTATCCATTCCTGTATGGCATAAGCACCAGCTTTGTCATAAGGTTTGTAATGATCCACATAATACGCTACCTGGTCAAGGGTTAAAGGGTGAAAGGAAACATCAGTCGTTTCATTAAAGGCAACTTCTTTATCGCCATAAAGAATAACAACGCCGGTTATAACCTGGTGATGATTGCCGGATAAAGATTGTAAAATTTCAATGGCATGTTCTCTGTCGTTGGGTTTACCTATGATAACGTTGTCTAAGATCACCACCGTATCAGCAGCTAATACCGTCCTTTGGTGCCTGTCGCTTATGGATAACCCTTGCTTAACAGCCAACGCTTTCTGCCTTGCAATGTAGACAGGCACCTGCTCTATTGCCAAGTCTGCCGGGTAGCTTTCATCCGTTTCATGCACAATAATTTCAAAAGGAATATTGGCCCACTCAAGCAATTGCTTACGCCTTGGTGACTGTGAAGCAAGTATGATATTTTGCATGCCGCAAACTTAACACTTGGCAATGAATGCCAGTTATGGGGTGCAATCTAAATTGCCGCATTATGATTAGTGAAAACTGGTTAAGAAAAGCCGCCTTAGAAAGATACAGTACAAGTGAGTTCCGATAAACCGGAATTAATATGACACAACCGAAGCTGCACAAGGTCGCTTCTGCCGACAACCAAAAAATAGCGACAATTTGAAATGCGCATAGTTAGGGCATTGAAAAAAATAGCAATTATAAGTAGATGCGAAAGAAGATCATGGACAATATGCCGGTAAACATGACCAGTTTAATTAAGGAGCTGAGCCTATGAAAGTCGGCACTGGTTTTTGCTTCGAACAATTTTTTAAACACAGAGAACAATGGAATAACGGTAAACAATATGCAATAAGCTGCACTCCACCACCATTTAAATTGAAGCACATACACCTGTACAATAGCCAGGGCAGCTATTAATACCACCAGCCATACCGCAATAAATACCTTACTTACATTCATGCCCCAAACAATCGGCATTGTCTGACAACCATATTGCCGGTCGCCGTCAATGTCTTCAATGTCTTTTACCACTTCGCGAATGAGAGAAATAATGAATGCAAAACCAGCATACAATAAAGTGATGCGGGTTATTTTTTGAGTATACGTACCAACAGCAGCAGCGTGTAACAGGTTGCTAAACTCGCACCATGTTACCACTAAAATAACCCAGGCAGTTAATAATGATATCAGCACATTGCCGGTAAGTAATTTCTTTTTAAGCGAGATAGAATATACAAAAAGCAACAACACGCAAATAATATTGGCAAACCCCAAAAACCTTGAATTGGTGTACCAATCTATAACAAACCCTAATATTATTCCTACAGTACTAAATATCAGATGCCACATAATAACCCACCTGCGGCTGATGATTTTTTCAACTACCAGCTTATCGGGTTTATTTATTTGGTCTATGTTAAGGTCGAAGTAATCGTTAATAATATAACCTGCCGCCGCAATTAAAACCGAGGAAGTAATTAAAAAGAAAAAGTAGATGCCATGTATGTTAGCCACCACACCCGAAGAGGTAAGAATGGGGTGTACAATAGCATAAACAAAAAGCAGTTGTGTTATGGCTATAAAAACCAGGTTAGGCCAACGTACCAACCGTAAAAAAGCAAAAAATAGTTTCAAGTAAATCTTATAAGAGATAGAAAAATCAATCTGTAAAGCTAACAGAATTTACTTAGACCTGATGTGGGTATCGTCAGTCCAATTACCCCTTACTTTCATAACTTTTTCAATAACATCGCGGCAGCAGCCAAATCCTCCATCAAGGTGAGAAATGTATTTCGAGACAGACCTGATTTCCTGCACTGCATCTTTTGGGCAACACGGCAGCGCAACTTTATTCATTACCTGCAAATCAGGTATATCGTCGCCCATATATAAAACCCCGGCCCACGAGAGGCTGTATTTATCAAGAAAACCTGCTAATACTTCCACCTTATCTTTTACCTGCATAAAAACTTCGGCAACGCCCAGCTTGTGCAACCTTTCTTTTACTTCGGGTGAGTTACCACCGGAAATAATAACAACATGATACCCTTTTTTTACAGCCAGTTGTAATCCATATCCGTCCTTAATATTCATCCGCCTTGCCATAAGACCATCGGGTAAAATCAGTAACGTTCCATCAGTAAGCACTCCATCAACATCAAACACCAGGGTTGTAATGGGTTTAAATAATTCAAGAACATTCATGGGGTAAAGGAAAAATTAAAAAGTAAAAAGCTGGCGAAATTATGTTGAACAATAGCCTGCATTAGCTGAGTACTACAGTTAAGATTATTTCTGGTTGTCTCTCCACTCATATACCCATGAGCTTTGTATCATTTCAAGGTGACCTTCATTGCTTTCTTCGCGTTTGCCGGTAAAGCCTTGTATTTGTAATACCCACTCCATTAAATCGGTAAAGCGAATGCGGTATATTTTACTTTCATTAAATTCATCGCCAAACTTTTCGTACAATTTCATGGCAATGTCTTCGTAATCATTCCATTTAATCGGCGGTTCAAATTGAGCCATATGCTGTTATTTATCTGTATTTAAAATAGAAAATATTATTCACCCAAAAATTGTGTCTGGTCAGGAAGGGTTACTTCAATTACGCCATCATCGTCGAGCAAAACACATTGGCAACCAAGGCGTGAGTTGATGCGGGGATTAATAGCACGATCAATAAAGTCTTCTTCTTTATCGCTCAGCTCTTCTAAAAAATAATCTCCTTTATTTACATAAAGGTGGCAGGTGCTGCAGGCACAAACACCGCCACAATTGTGGTGCAGATTAATATCATTTTTTAATGCTACCTCTAATATGCTTTGATCGTCCTGAATGTTAGTAAGTGTTACCGGCTCTTTACCTTTCTCTTCAAACCTAAATGTGATCGTATACATGTTCTGCTAAAAATTGAAAGTGCAAAAGTATTAGAAATACACTTTGCTGCGGTAATCAATTTAGAAGGATGCCGTTGATTGACAGCTTGCAAAAGCAAATTTTCCGTAAATAGAAATGGCTAAGTTAGGCGGTAAATCAGGAATTGAAGTTGCGGGCAATCTTGTGTCAGCATTTAAACCTTCCATCTGAAATTTAGATGTCGGGCATCGAATTTTTTCTTTTGTGTATGATAATGCTTTCGGAGAGCTTCAGGTAAAGATTTCGTAAGGCAGGATAACGGTTGAGCAGTTGTAAATGCTTATCAATTATTGAGATGTCGCCTCTTTCGGCAGGGCCGGTTTGTAACCGGGCAGCCGGCATAGTGCCCAGGCTATTAACTGTTTGATTAATTAGTGGAAACAACAACGAAAAATCGATGCCTTCATTCATACAAAAATCCTCGGTTAACGCCATAAGATGATTGGTGAAATTATTGACGATAACGGCTGCCACGTGGGTAGTTAACCGTTGCTGGTCATTAGCCACTACTACCTGTTCAGCCCAGGTTTTTGCAAACTTTTTCAGGGTTTCCTTTACCACCTCCGTATTTCCATCTACCATAACAGGAACCTCGGGTATTGTAGAAATTTGTCGGTTGAGCGTTTGTAAAGGATAGATTACCCCATATTGCCCGAAAGACCCTTGTAAAACATCCTTGCTTACCGACCCGGCAGTATGTACAACTATTGAATGTAACTCAGGCAATTGGGCCGCTACTGTTGCAATACTATTATCGGTAACTGCCAGTAAATAAATATCAGCACCGGTATTAAGCTCACCATAATTATCTGTAGCAGGAACGTTTAATGCGGTACCAAGTTCCAAAGCTTTTGTATAGGTTTGGCTGATCACCTGCAAAATGTCAACACCGCTCTCCTTCATTTTTTTGCCAAGAACTGTGGCAACATTGCCGGACCCAACGATGACGACTTTCATCTAAATTTGATTATAGCTTTAAAAATGAAATTAGTACAAAGATTTTTTTTAAAATATTATAGTACACGGTTGAAAATTATCTCATGGTTCTCGCCAAAACTGGCAGCAACAAAAGCATTTAACCTTTTTTGTACTCCCTACACAAAAACACGCAACGAGCAACCTGACAAAATTTTTAACCAGGCCCGTAAACTTACTCTAAAAGTTGGCAACGATGCGGTGCATGGTTTCAAATGGGCTGCTACAAAAACGCAAAGCGCTAAAACCATTTTGATCTGCCACGGCTTTGATAGCAGTTGTTACCGCTTTGCCCAATATATTCAGCCATTGCTGCACCAGGGGTTTAATGTGATTGCCTTTGATGCCCCGGGTCACGGAATCAGTACCGGTAAAACAATTACAGCGTTGCAATACGCAACAATGATTAAAATGATCAGCGACGTTTATGGACCGATATATGGACTGATGGCGCACTCGTTTGGGGGTTTGGCAGCGGTGCTTGCCTTAGAGAAAAAAGAAGAGCTGGCATGTGAAAAACTGGTATTAATTGCACCAGCTACTGAAACAACCCATGCAATAGAAACTTTTTTCGATTATTTAAAACTGACACCGGTTGTACGTAAAGCGTTCGTAAAATTAATTGAAGACCTGTCCGGTAATAAGGCTGAGTGGTTCTCCATTGCCAGAGCCATTCATGGCATATTACCCCAAACGCTGTGGATACATGACAAAGAGGATTCTATTACTCCGTTTAAACATATGGAACAACTGACCCTTAACAAACCTCCACATGTTAGTTTCGAAATAACGGAAGGGCTGGGCCATAGTCCTTATCGCCAGCCGGAGATCCTGCAAAAGATCGTATCATTCTTTGTGCATATAAATTAACCCTACTCTATTTTCTCCGGGCCTTCGGGTGGCATGTGACCTTTTTTGTTATCAAATATTACAAACTTAATCAGCTAACAGTTCATCTTTAACTGTTCAATTCATGCAGGTAAAATAATAATTTTCACTTTTACTTTTAGGCAGATCACATCTTAAAGATTTACTTGTTGCGGAGTTAAATTACGGTCACACTCAACGGGGAAAAGCCGTAGGTTTTTTTTTATATTGTAACAACGGATTTCAATCCGTTGACAGAAGTAGTTCACAGGGCACAAGAGCCGTCGGCTCGGTCACTATTCAAGCATGTAAAAAAATGCATAGAGCCTACGGCTTTTTTGTATTCTCCGGGTTTTGCTTTCAACGGATGCAAATCCCCTCCTGTCCGGGCAGGCGTTGCTAATGATTGACCGAGCTTACGGCTTTGCCAAAAGTGAGTAGATTGTAAAAAATAATTCCGCCAACCAGTCATAGATTTATAAAAAAGTCATCACATTTCTTCTACAGGACATTGACTTTAAATTATTATGAAAGAGTGGTGTGGCACAAAGCAAAAATTTTGGTATTTGAACTTATACTGTAATATTGCAGGTATCTGTAAATAGCTATTACGCTGTGATAGGAAGTTAAAATAACACAGCCGCAAGCAGTAAAAACATGTTAAACATGGGATTATTTAACGGCGTGTAATTCATAAAATATTGCAATGAGTAAGAATTTATTAATAGTTGAGTCACCGGCAAAAGCAAGAACAATCGAAAAGATATTAGGTGATGATTTTGATGTGCGGAGTTGTTATGGACATATTCGAGATCTTGAAAAAGACGACATGGGTATTGATGTAAAGAATAACTATTTACCCAGATACAAGGTACCGGAGGATAAGGAAAAAGTGGTGAAGGAATTGAAACAATGTGCCAAGAAATCAAAGGAAGTGTGGCTTGCATCGGATGAGGACCGCGAAGGGGAAAGCATAAGCTGGCACCTTGCTGAAGTGTTAGGTCTGGATCCCAAAACAACCAAGAGAATTGTTTTTCATGAAATAACAGCTCCTGCAATAAAAAAAGCGGTAAGCAACCCACGTCTTATTAATATGGACCTCGTGAATGCCCAACAGGCACGACGGGTGTTAGACAGGTTGGTTGGGTTTGAATTAAGCCCGGTACTTTGGAAAAAAATAGGCATGCAGGGGGGCCTGAGTGCCGGCCGGGTGCAGAGTGTTGCGGTACGTTTAATTGTGGATCGCGAAAGAGAAATCAACCAGTTTAAAGTTGAAACCAGCTATAAGGTAGAGGCTATTTTTAATGCAAAAGACATTAATGGCAAGCCTGTAAATTTTAAAGCAGATGGTCCGGTAAAAATCAATAAGCAGGATACAGCACAAGAGTTTTTAGAAAGCTGTCGCCATGCAAAATATACGGTGGGCGACATTGCCGTTAAGCCCGCAAAAAGAAGCCCTGCAGCACCCTTCACCACCTCTACGCTGCAACAGGAAGCAAGCAGAAAGTTAGGCTACAGCGTTAGCAAAACCATGTTATTGGCTCAAAGGCTGTACGAGAGTGGTAAAATAACTTACATGCGTACAGATAGCCTTTCATTAAGCGAAACTGCTATGGTTGAAATTGAAAAAGAAATCAATTCCAGCTACGGTCAAAAATATTTTCAGACACGTAAGTATAAAAACAAAAACGAAAGTGCACAGGAGGCCCACGAAGCCATTCGCCCTACCTACATGGAAAACCATTCGGTAGATGATGAGGATAGCAGAAGATTGTACGAACTGATCTGGAAGCGAACTATTGCCTCGCAAATGAGTGATGCACAGTTTGAAAAAACAATAGCCAAAATAAATATTTCAACCAATAAAGACCAGTTGACGGCTAATGGTGAAGTAATGAAATTTGATGGCTTTTTAAAAATATATCTTGAAGGAAAAGACGAGGATGATGAAGAAGATACGGAAGGAATTTTACCACCCTTAACGGTGAACCAGGTTTTGGATTTTAGAGAGATGACGGCTACGGAAAAGTTTACAAGACCTTCACCACGTTATACCGAAGCATCGCTTGTAAAAAAGCTGGAAGAGTTGGGTATTGGCAGACCAAGTACTTATGCCCCAACCATTACTACTATAATGAAGAGAAATTATGTTGATAAGCGGGATAAGGAAGGGGTAAAAAGACAGGTTAACCAATTAACGCTTACACCAAATAATGTAGTAGATAAAAAGGTGTTGGTTGAAAATACGGGGGCTGAAAAATCAAAGCTTTTTCCTACAGACCTGGGAATGGTAGTTACAGACTTTTTGAAACAACATTTTAAAGACGTAATGGATTATGGCTTTACAGCCGGAATAGAAGGCGAGTTTGATGAAATAGCGGATGGAAAGGTAAAGTGGAGCACTATGATTGATGACTTTTACAAACCCTTTCATTCAACCATTGAACTAACCCTCGAAACTGCTGAGAGAGCTAAAGGCGAACGCGATTTGGGTATTGAACCCGTTAGCGGTAAAAAGGTAATTGCCCGTATGGGGCGTTTTGGCCCAATGGTACAGATTGGCGATACCAGCAATGAAGAGGAAAAGCCCCGGTTTGCCAAATTAAAAGCCGATCAAAGTATTGAAACCATCAATATGGAAGAGGCGATGGAATTGTTTAAACTGCCCCGTAATTTGGGGTTGTTTGAAGGAACAGATGTATTAGTGAACATTGGTCGTTTTGGTCCTTATGCATCTCATAACAAAAATTTCTATTCTCTTAATAAAGAAATGGACCCTTACAACGTTTTGCTGGAAGACATTGCCCCAATGGTAGAAGAAAAACGCAAGGCAAAAGGAGAACGGACTATAAAGGTTTTTGAGAAAGAAAAGATTCAAATATTAAAAGGCCCCTACGGCCCATATATAAAGCAGGGATTGAGAAATTATAAACTTAACAAAGAACAACAGGAGAGAGCAGCAGCACTTGAAATTGATGAAGTGAAGGCAATTATTGAAGAGCTAAAAGCCAATCCACCTAAAAAAGTTGCCCGAAGAAAGAAGGCATAAATTTTTTAATGCAAGGTTGCCGTAATTAAACTAAAGGCAGCCTTTTTTATGCACAGTACGCAACACTTTCTCTGTCTATAATATCTTCATTAAAAGCAAGGGACCGATTAACAATGGGTATGCCATTTGAATCATTTTCTTTAAAGGATGGTAAAAAGTATTTTGTCAGTTAACCAGGTAATTAACACATACTGAATAACTTTTTCTTGGCGTTTTCTAAAAAATATATTTAGTTTGGTTATACAATGTGGAATTCATAAAAGGAAGTTTATTGAGTAGAGCACATTTAAAATTTATGCAGGAAACCAGGGAAATATCAGCACTTTTTACCTTGATCGATGATCCTGACCAGGAAGTGTTCACTACAGTATCCAGCAAAATCGTTGATTATGGGGGAAGCATCATTCCCAACCTCGAAAATTTATGGGAGATGTCTCCCAACGAAGAAGTGCAGGAACGAATTGAAATGCTAATTCATAAACTTCATTACAACGACCTTGTTCGGGACTTTACGGATTGGAAGCAAAACCCCTATCACGATTTATTATTTGGGTCGCTCCTGGTAGCGAAATTTCAATACCCGGAGCTGGCTACTGCACCGGTTTTACAGGAATTAGAAAGAATAAGAAGGAATGTATGGTTAGAGCTCAATAGCTTTTTAACCAGCCTGGAGCAGGCCAACGTTATATCGAGCATTGTTTACAATTATTACAATCTTAAAGGAGTTGAGGTTGGCTATAAAAACCCCGATGACTTTTTCATTCACAAAGTAATTGAAAGTAAAAAAGGCAATGCATTAAGTAATGGCGTGTTGTACCTGCTACTTTGTGAGTTGCTCGACATAAATGTAAAAGTCATCAATATTCCCAGGCAGTTTATCCTTGCTTTCTTTCATACTGACTACGACCAGCATGAATTTACCGGCAACCCGCAAACAAAAATTCATTTTTATATCGATGCCATAAGTGGTCATATTTTTACTCATAAAGACATTGAGGCTTATTTCAAAAGGATTTCGGTTCCCCCCGTACCCAGCTATTTTAAGCCGCTTAGCCACAAAAGAATTATACAGTTACAATTGGAAGAACTGGCAAAATGTTTTAAAAGTAAAAAGTACCAATACAAGTACGAAGAGCTAATGAACCTTAGTAATTTATTGGAAGATTAGTGGCATAATCCTTTTATTAATTTTTCCGACGAAAACTTTATTCATCTGTTTTGTGTTGTAGAATTTTCCCGGTTCTCAACCCGGCAACAACTTATAAAACGGTTGAGCACAATTTGTATATGTCAAAAAAATATTTATGAAACTTAACATTGGAAGATCCGAAAAAGACTTGAAGGCTGTAGCAAATTCACTAAACATACTACTTGCCGACGAACATGTATTGTATATAAAAACACGAAATTACCATTGGAATGTTGAAGGCTCCAATTTTTTGGAAATCCATAAATTTTATGAAGGACAGTATGATCAGTTGTCCGACACCATTGATGAAATTGCCGAGCGCATCAGGGCTATTGGCCAATATAGCGAAGGAAGGTTAAAAGACTTTTTAAAGATCACTAACCTGGAAGAGCAGGCATATACATCCGATCAAAAAATACAGATACAAAATCTGCTAAACGATCATGAAACTATTATTAGGAGATTACTTGGCGAAGTGGAAGCATTTACCGATGAGTACAAAGATCCGGGATCGGCAGACTTTATAACTAGTATTATAGAAATGCATGAGAAAATGGCATGGATGCTTCGCTCCTATCTTAAATAAAATTCAAAACATACAATAAAAAATCCCGGATATGCCGGGATTTTTTATTGTAATTAATTTCATTCGACAGATCACTATGCCAGGGTGGCCTCCATAGTTATCTCAAGACTGCTGTATGCTTTACTAACAGGGCAGTTTGCTTTTGCATCTTCAGCGGCAGTTTTAAATTGTTCAGCATTCATACCAGGTACTACTGCTTTAACTACCAGGTGCGATTTTGTAATGGCACCATCGCCCAATGTAATTCCACATTTGGTTTCAATGCTGTCCGGTGTAAATCCGGCAGCTCCAATAACAAAACTTAGCTTCATATTAAAACATCCGGCATGGGCGGCTGCCATCAACTCTTCAGGGTTGGTACCTGCTCCTTCTTCAAAACGGGATTTATAGGAATACTGGGTTTGGTTAAGAATAGTGCTTTGGGTTGAAAGATGGCCTGCACCATCCTTTCCTGAACCATTCCATACAGCGGTTGCTTGACGTGTCATACTTTTTTGTGATTTAGATTTGATTAAAATATTTATTAATGATTACCTGGCAAGATTTTGAAAAGATTGATATCCGTACCGGTACTATAATCGGCGTAAGAGACTTTGAACAAACTAAAAAACCAGCTTACATACTTACCATCGACTTTGGTGCTTTGGGTATAAAACAATCTTCGGCACAAATTAAACATCATTACAATATTGAACAACTTTTAGGATCGCAGGTTAGTGCAGTTGTAAACTTTCCACCCAGGCAAATAGCTAACTTTTTCAGCCAATGCCTTGTACTGGGTATCTACGACGAAGATAATAATGTAATTTTATTGCAACCAGAACGTAATGTAAGTAATGGTCTTAAGATCGGTTAAATGAACCCCACTTATCAAACTTATTATCAATCACCCGTAGGCTTATTAAAAATTAGTGCCACAGAACATGTTATTATCCAGGTGTTATTTGTTGATAAAACTGAAGAGATAAAAACAACCGGCGAACTCTCTCCTTTATTGCAGCAATGTATAGAACAGTTGATCGAGTATTTTAACGGCGTACGCCAGGTTTTTGATCTTCCGGTTTACCAGGAAGGCACCCCATTTCAAAACACGGTATGGAGCGAATTGTTGAACATTAAATTTGGCCGAACCATCACTTACCTTGATTTGGCAAAACGCCTCGGCGATCCCAAAGTAATACGGGCAGCAGCTTCTACCAATGGCAAAAACAATATTTGCATTATTATTCCATGTCATCGCGTAGTAGGAACCAATAATAGCCTGGTGGGTTATTCAGGCGGGCTACCTCGAAAAAAATGGTTACTCAACCATGAAAATAAAATTGTAAACGGCGTACAAACCTTGTTTTAAATGGCTACAAAAGTCACTTTAAAAATTGGCGACCTAACCAAAATTTCTATTGATGTTATTGTGAATGCTGCCAACGCTTCGTTAATGGGCGGTGGTGGTGTGGATGGAGCCATACACAAAGCTGGCGGCAGTACCATACTGGCTGAGTGCATACAGATTATAAGCAAAATTGGAAGCTGCCAAACAGGCCAGGCAGTTATAACCAATGCCGGTAATTTACCCTGCAAAAAAGTAATACATACTGTTGGCCCGGTGTGGAGGGGAGGAACCCAAAACGAACACAAACTGCTTGCTACCTGCTATCAAAACAGTATGGCCCTTGCCATAGAAAACAACCTGTCATCTATCGCCTTTCCCACCATTAGTACAGGAATTTACCACTTTCCAAAAAAAGAAGCTGCAAGGCTTGCGGTTGATACAGTAAGTAATTTTTTAAACGAAAATCCGGGTAAGATAAAAGAGGTTGTTTTTGTGTGTTTTGACGAGGAAAACCTGACACTGTACCAACAAATATTAGCTACACAAAAAATGTAAGCCCATAGCTAATAGCCATCACCTTATAAAATAGAGTTAGGTAGCAACCTGGATCACAATCAGGGAAATATTTTAGCCATTAGAAGCTTTCTAAATTTAGTTTGTAACATTCACTTTAAAGCCGGCCGATGCCATATTTACAACAGATGAAAGGATTGCGACGCAACTAAAGAAGCTATGGAAAACTGCTGTTGGTATCATAAAACATCATATTTAGAAAGCTTCTTTGAAAGAAAAATAATCAGCTCTATTTTAGAAAGCCAAAATCCACTACCCTCTTCAAATATTTTTTATCCTGGAAAACCCAGGTCACTTCATAGCTGCCACCAGTCTCTCTTTTTAACATGTATACGTATATCCTCTTGCCATCTCCGGAGATATAAACATTGTTGTATGACTTTTCGATACCTCCTTCTTTATAAGTAAAAATGGGATTATACAGATCGGAAAGGGCAGCTTGCGGCACCAATATCGTATCGCGGTTAATAATCATCCTCACCTCCTGTATGGTGGTTCTGGGTATCTTACCATAGTCACCAAAAAACGCCTTATTGTCAATTTTTAACAGGTATTTTTCCTCGTAAAAACCAAGTTTGTGTTTTAGGGGTTCAAAAACACCTGCTGTAATAGAAACCTCCATACCCTCTCC
>JAJAYD010000241.1 GCA_026786345.1 Chitinophagaceae bacterium | reverse complement strand
GTCTTCTGCGCCCGAAAAGTCAAATATGTTGTCTTTGAAACGCTGGGTAGTAAGTTGTTTTGTAGCCATATCATGTGTTAAACGCGGTGTACAGATTAAGCGTCCAAGATAATGCCGTGGCAAAATGCAGTTTTGGTATTGTCGGGTGGACAATACCTTTGGTGGTGCACTTTTGTATCTTCAACAGGTAAAAGCAATTATGGCCTGCGTGCTACAGGTTTAAAACATGTACATGATCAATACAACCACCCTTTCGCGGCGGCATTTTTTACAGCTTACTGCTGCAGGCCTGCTTTCGTTCAGGCCAAAACTAAATGCGGCTGAAATAAATACAGTACTGGGGCGAATACCAATACGTGAAATGGGCTCCACCCTGGTACACGAACATTTTCTAGTTGATTTTATTGGTGCTGATGCAATACAGGAGAGCCGCTGGAACAAGGATAAAGTAGTGCAGAAAGTGTTACCCTACCTGCAGGCTTTATCGCCCTTTGGCGTAAAAACTGTTTTTGATTGTACCCCCGCATTCCTGGGGCGGGATGTAAAACTGCTTGTACAACTTACCAAACAAAGCGGGCTGAACATAGTAACAAACACCGGCTATTATGGTGCGGTACAAAACAAGTATTTACCTGCATGGGCCCATACCGAAACAGCCGAACAACTGGCCAGCCGCTGGAAGCAGGAATTTGAACAAGGTATTGATGGCACTACGGTTAAGCCCGGTTTTATTAAGATTAGTGTTGATGGGCCACACCTATCTCCATTGCACCAAAAGTTGGTGCGGGCAGCAGCACTCACCCATTTACAAACGGGCCTTACCATTTGCTCGCACACAGGCAGTGCCATACCCGCTTTTGAACAGCTCGATATTTTACAACAGATGAAAGTATCGCCACGGGCTTTTGTATGGACACATGCGCAGGTAGAAAAAGACATTAGCCTGCATAGCAAAGCAGCTAAGAAAGGTGCATGGATAAGCCTGGATGGAATAGGCTGGGGCGAAGCGGAATGGTATGCTGAAACCATTGCACAATTAAAAAAAGAAGGATGGCTAAAGAACATATTATTGAGCCACGATGCGGGCTGGTATAAACCGGGTGAAACAAACGGCGGAGATTTTACAGGGTACAACAACCTGTTTACCACATTGCTTCCCTTGTTACAAAAAAAAGGCTTTACCAAGCGGGATATGAATCAACTTCTTGTAACTAACCCTGCACAGGCTTTTGGTATTGGCATTCGTAAAATTTAAGTAATTGCATAACAGGCTCCATTGTGTTAGCCGGTACAAGAGCTACCGTTTGTGCATCTAACTAATGTCAAAAAAAAGGTAACCACAGCGTACACAAAAAAAGAAGCACAGAGAAAAGCCAGCGTTAAATCTTTGTGCCCTCTGTGAAAAACTCTTGTTTTTCTCGGGGTTAATATCTCTATTCAGCAAACACGGTTTCACCTTCAATCTCTTATCGTCAGCATCCAATCCGCAATATCATGTAGACAAATTATGCAGTTAGGTAGCACAATCTTAAGAGTTCATCTCATTTAATGCATCCGCCATTTTACCCTTGTTAGTTTAGTGTTGAAAATCTTCATCACCAAAAATTTGACTGATATGCCAAGGAACATCATACTATCCCTATCACTGCTTTTTGCAGTTTTAGTTACAAACGTGGTTAGTGCGCAAACCGTTACCAGTTATTTTGAAAGTGAACTGTTAACGCAGGTATTACACAACGTTCAAGCGCTGCAACTTGGCAAGGTGGGAGCAATAGTGGATAAATTTGATACAAGCAAAAACTGGGACTGGATAATTGAAGAAGGTTCGCTACCCGAATACACAAATGCAGTTACGCAGATGTCAGCTAAAGGAGCTTACACCGTCATCGATATGGATAAATTAAAGTTTGCTACTGAACTTTCTATTGCCCGAACCATCATTCACGAAATGGTGCATGCGCATTTGTTGCTCTCTTTCCTTTACAACAACGTAAATGCTTCTCTTGAGTACCCCGGCATAGTGCGGGCATGGGCAGCCACACTTACACCGGACTATAACGCCATACAGCACCAGGAAATGGCTGAAAGCTTTGTGGATGACATTGCCATGTCATTGAAAGAATATAATAATAATGAAAATCGTTTTACCGACAGTAGTGTTTATACAGACCTGGCATGGGGCGGCCTTGACTTTGAAAATAATGAATCATTGAACGATGATGACCGCAAACATATTGAAACCACGCTTGCAAAAGCTCAACTGAATGGCTTAGGAAGGCTGACACAATAACTGCCTTTAAGTAATTGCTGCTTTTGTTGATTTTCCTCACCAACAAAAAACTATTAGAATTACAGCCTTGAAAAAGCTCCCACCACAATCCCTTTTAATCCTGTTTGTGCGTCAGAAAATCCAATTAACCTTTCCCGTTTCATAAAATAAAGCTGAAGCATAACGGTATTGATTTGGGGGATAAAATAAACATTAGACAACAGGATGATCAGGCCAGGTCAAGAACACCCTGAAAGGCAGAACAAGTTTTATGACACTTCAATTTTACCAGGTCTAAAGCTGTAGTTTATTTCTTTTACTCCGGCACCCACATGTATGAAGAACATATTGTCATTCGTATTTGGCATCTCGCCGTTGTTGGTCGCCTGACCAACAATAACCCATGCAATACAGCTTGTTTTAATAAACCCACGTTGGCTAAGAGTCATCAAGCTCTCGCCGTTGTTGGTCGCCTGACCAACAACATCCGAATGAAGTACGGCTTGTACTAAGAAACCCACGTTGGCTAAGACTGATTAAGGTTGGTGTTCTTTACCAACAAAAAAAGTTCGAAAACGAAACTCGAGAATTATGGTACAGATAGTGGGTTACCCAAAGCACCTTATTTCTTTAACTCCGGCACCCACATGTATGGAGAACATAAAATGTCATTTGTATTTGGCATCTTCGACAGACTTTTGCACTGCTTATTCATTACAGTGCTTATGCATTTTACCTACTCATTTTAAGTATTTTCATGCTTCTAAAATATTAATCAACCAGAGTTAATTAAATGAACCAAAAAGTACACAATCAAATAGTTAGTTTTATCTGGAGTATCGCAGATGACGTTTAAGAGATTTTTTCGTAACAGGTAAATACCTTGACATCAATCTTCCGTTTACAGTTTTAAGGCGTTTAGATGCTTTGCCTGTACCCACAAAAGAGAAGGTTTTAGAAGCAAACGCTTTTCTCATCAAACAGAATATTGACGACAAAAAAGCCTTAGAAAATCAATCAGGTTATCCGTTTTGGAATATTCAAAGTTTACGTTTGAAACTTTGATGAACGATGCAGACAACATTAATACAATCTTAAAGCATACCTGGACGGTTATAGCCCAAATGTGCAGGAAATCATCAGCAAGTTTAAACTGCGCAATCAGTTCGAAACAATGAAGGAGGCAGGCGTTACTTATCTACAGACGTACATTTGGCACAAGCAATGAATTACTGTCAGACATATAATTTACCTATTGGTTTGCTCATTACTTTTGGTGCAAAAAGTTTAAAATTTAAAATGGTATATAATCTAGCCCATCCAGAAAAAAAGGATTATCAAAATAAAAATTCTTCCATCCAAAAATCAATTAAATCCTAATTCAGACAAAGTGCAGTTAACCCAGCCAAATAACGATTACAAAAGCCTTGTGGAGCAAATCTCTGTCAGTTATGAGCAGGGGCGCACAAAAGCTACGCAGGCTGTAAATACTGCCATGGTAGAAACCTACTGGCAAATAGGGCAATACATAGTTGAGTTTGAGCAAGGTGGCAAAGCCAAAGCCGGATATGGCAAGAACTTACTGCCCAAATTATCTAAAGACTTATCGCTGGCACATGGCAAAGGCTTTAGTTTGAGTAACCTTAAACGGATGCGGCAGTTTTACGTCGTTTTTCCAATTGGTGCGGAAGCTCCGCACCAATTGAATTGGACCCATTTTGTAGAATTACTGAAAATTAATGACCCACTGGAACGCTCTTTCTATCTGAAACAAACGATTCTGGAAAATTGGAGCACTACCCAACTCATCCGACAAAAATCATCTTCCCTGTTTTTACGTTTGGCAGCATCTAAAAACAAAGAAGGTATATTACAATTGGCAAAACAAGGGCAAAAACTCGAAAACCCAGCCGATTTGATTAGAGAACCATACGTTTTGGAATTTTTGAAAATACCTGAACCGTATCATTTAAGCGAAACAGATTTAGAAAAACGATTAATTGACCATTTGCAAAACTTCCTTAGAAAATAATATGCAGGAAACGTTTGAACAAATAATTGTAACTGATGACAAGCTTGCAATCAGAGAATTTTTGGATGACCAAAATATAGCCGATGTAGCAGAACTGATTGATGAATACCCTGACTACGAAGACAAGATTATAGCAAACCTTAGCATTCACCGGGCTGCCAGCACTTTTAAAATACTTGATTTTACCACCCAAAAAAGAATTGTAACCGAACTGCCTTCGTTTAAAACGGCTGAACTTTTAAACGAGTTGCAGGCCGATGACCGTACTGCATTTTTGGAAGATTTGCCAAAGGAAGTTTTGCGTGATCTCATTAAATTACTGGATCCGGATGAACGGATGATTACCCTTTCTTTGCTCGGTTATCCTGAAGACAGCGTAGGCAGGTTGATGACGCCTGACTATGTGTATGTGTACGAACACAACACCATTAATGAAGTATTTGACATTATTAGAAAGTTTGGTACAGACAGTGTAACCATAGATGTTATTTATGTGATTAATGACAAGGGAGAGTTAATTGATGATATAAGAATAAAAGAAATAATACTTGCTGCCCCGACCCGGCTCGTTAGTGAGCTAATGGATGAACGGGTAATATCGTTACATGTAAACGACGACCAGGAGCATGCCAACCAGGTTTTTAAAATGAATAACCGCACCGCATTACCTGTGGTGGATGATAACAATGTGTTGCTGGGCATTATAACAATTGATGATATTTTATGGGTGGCATCAGAGGAATTTAGCGAAGACATGCAGAAGATGGGTGGTACCGAAGCTTTGAATGAGCCTTACCTTGAAATGCCTCTTTTTAAGCTTTTTAGAAAGCGGATAGGCTGGTTGGTTGTTTTGTTTATTGGCGAAATGCTTACCGCAACTGCAATGGGTTATTTTGAAGATGAAATTGCAAAAGCAATTGTTTTAACCTTGTTCATTCCACTCATAATAAGCAGCGGGGGCAACAGTGGATCGCAGG
>JAJAYD010000240.1 GCA_026786345.1 Chitinophagaceae bacterium | reverse complement strand
TTTGTAAGGTGGCATCCTGATCATGAATAGAGCACCATAAATCGCAAACGCTTCTTTTACTAAAACAAAATGCCCCGGAAAAAATCCGGGGCTTTTTTTTAGGTATAAATTAAATGTTGAACAAACTCGTCTGCTGCGATCTTTATCAAAACCTGTTTATAAGTTGCAAAGGCGCGAAATACAAAGGCTAAAAAAATGCGATGGGTTTATCCATCGCATTCAAATAATTTACTTCAATAAGTTATTACTGTACATCTATCAGGTCAACCTCAAAATACAATACCGAATTTGGTGGTATAGTACGTGCTCCATTACAACCGTAAGCCATTGATGATGGAATGATCATTTTTATGCTTCCGCCCTTATTAATTAATGGAATACCAACAATCCAACCTTCAATTACCTGGTTCAGTTTAAAACTAACGGGGGCTGCAGATTTATCGAACAGCGTTCCATTTAAAAACTTACCGGTATAATTTACGGTAACAGTAGAATTAACATTAGGTACAACTCCAGAGCCTTGCGTTACAACCTGGTAATACATTCCACTACTGTGTTTTACTGCTGTAATACCATTTGCAGCAGCATAAGCAAGAATTTGAGCTTCCTCATCTGCCGGCTTTACATTGGTACAGCCCTTATCTTCTTTACCACAACCTGCCAACGTTAGCATAAATGCACTGGCCAAAAACATCAATAACTTCATTTCAACTTAAATTTTAATTTTTTATTTGACTGCTATTTTAAACTTCCTGCTGCTTTTGAGCTTCTTTAATTTGTTTTTCTTTTTTTATCAGCAGTTCTGTGTACCGCTGGTCGTTTGCTTCGCGGTTAAATTGCCGGTAAAAAACAGAGCAGAAAATTGCAATGATTACAAGACCCAGAATAAGAACCGTTGGAGTGGACTGGCTGTTAGCCACCATATTAGCGCGGGTATACCAACCTGAAGCAAAGTTTATTAATATGCCAATACCCATTATTAAACCTATGGATAGGCCTGTTCGGTATTGCCTGAAACCTGTTTGCACTTTATCCCGGTTTTCGCCCCAGTACTTTATAAATTTTTCTTCTTCAGATGTTAGCATGGCACAAAGGTAACATCAAAAAACCTACATTGTGGATAGCTTATATTTTTCAATAATGCTTAAAATTGTTGAAGATATTATGAGATACATTTGCGTAAACTAAACTCTTTGTTGTGAAATTTGATGATCTCCTGGCTCAATATCTATACGAAAATAAAACACTGCAACTTCAGGGCATAGGCACCTTTAAACTTGATGGAGCTGTAGTTTTACCATCACCGCAGGATAAAGAAATTTATTATCCCATTGAGGGCCTAAACTTTATCTACAGCCCAAAAGATCAAACCAACGAAGACCTTATTATTTTCCTTGTAAAAAAGTTGGGTAAAATTCAACCGCTGGTGCGGAGCGACTTAGAAAGCTATCTGTCCAACATTAAGCAGTTTATAAATATTGGTAAGCCCTATACAATTGAGGGTATAGGAACGCTCAATAAGAATAACCAGGGCACTTATGAGTTTACACCCGGTACCTTTTTACCTGCCAAGGAAGAACTTTCGCCACATCGTGACAACCCGGAACACATGCACCGGCAGAAAGCTAAAAAGAGTGAATCGAACCGTTCTGCCACCATTATTTTGATGATTGTTGCTGTTGTTGCATTTTTTGGAGCGGCGGTATGGGGTATAACCTACTTAATGAATAAAAATAAAGGCGAAGAACTAAACCAGGTAATGGAAGACACTACAGTAGTTACCCAAAATGTAGCCCTGCCACCCGATACATTACAAACCACCGCTGCTCCGCAAACTACTGCTGCCACGACAGTACTTAATGACACCGGCACATACGATTACAAGTTGATTTTTGATATAACCAAAAGCAAAGAGCGGATTTTTGCAAGAAGTGCCCGGTTAAAAAAGGATGGAATATTTTTTAAGATTGATACGCTAAGAATTAATGATACCCTCCATTACAGAATGTATATACCTAAGAAGTTGATGACCACTGATACATTAAGGGCAAAAGATTCATTGAGGAAGTTCTTTTTAAAGCCCATCATAGTGGAAAGAAAACAATAGCTATATTTTTAAAGTGATTAATTAACAGCGGAGGATTATTTAAGCGCCAATTTTAGAAAGGTCTCATGCAGTTGCAACACCTGGGGAATTAGCAATTGTTGCTCGTCGTTTACCAGTACATAATCACATAATTTCATTTTTATTTCTTCGTTTATCTGGCGGTTCATTCGTTCAGCAACCTGCTCTTGTGTAAATTGATCTCTTTGCATAACGCGGTGTATACGTAATGCCTTCGGTGCATATACTCCCACAACATATTGTAGATTGACGCCAGAGCCTGCTTCAAAAATGAGTGCTGCTTCTTTAACTACGTAAGGTGATTGCCTACTGTTGGCCCAGGTATTTGAATGGGCAATGGTTATAGGGTGAACAATTGCATTGAGCTTGCTAAGCAAATAGGGATTTGAAAAAACTTTGGCAGATAAAATGCTTCTGTTCAGTTTACCATCCGCATAGGTCTCGGCTCCAAATGCTGCCTGCACAGCAGTACGTATATCCATGTTTGCTTCCATTAATTTCTTTGCTTCCAAATCTGCATTAAAAACAGGAATGCCAAGAATTTCAAAAATCTTTGCCACGGTACTTTTGCCACTGCCTATACCCCCTGTAAGCCCAATTGTAAGCATGCCGGATGTTATTGTTTTTGCGGAAGAAACTTTTGTAGATCAATAGATACCAGAATAAAACAACCCTTGTTTGTCAGAGTAAAAACTCCGCTAAACAAGGGTTAGCAAAAATAATTTATTTTAAATAAGCTTATTTTTTATCAGCTACAACTACAGCAGGTTTGTTAAGATTCTGACTCCACTCAAGGCTAATGGCCGATTTTTCAATCTTGATATAACTGCCTGGGTTTACCTCTAACTGAATGGTGGCATCGTCGTTAACCTTATGCACAATACCATGAATGCCCGCGATGGTTACCACTTTGTCTCCTTTTTGAAGATCGTTGATAAACTGTTTTTGAACTTTTGCCTTTTTAGCCTGTGGACGAATCATAAATAACCAGAACACCAAAATGATTGCTCCCATCATTAGTAGCTGAATAGAACCACCACCTTTAGGATCTGCTGATAACAAGAAAGAAAATTGAAACATTATTACTGATTTTTAAAATTTTGTGCAAATTAGGAGATTTTAATCTCTTTTGTTGTTGACGACAATTCTATAAACGAATCGCCTGCTATTTTGAAGTTGAACCGGTCTTACCTTCTTTATAAATTGTACCCATAAAGTAAAGCACCTGGCTGGTTCTGCCTTTAGTATTGGTGGTTACGTTTATATTTTTTCTAAACTCACCTTCATGTCCTTTGTTGCTGTCAAAAGCTGCTGTAATGGTTCCTTCATCGCCGGGTGAGATAGCCTGCTTTGGAAAGTCAGTAACCGTGCAACCACAACCCGGTTCGGCACTAATGATAAACAAGGGATGCCCGCCTGTATTTTTAAATTTAAATGGAATGCTGACCGTTTCACCAAATTTTACGTTACCTATATTTTTTAAAGAATCCAACCATTGAATGCTTGTATAATTAACAGTATCTGTAACAACAGCAGCTATTTTAGCAGCAGTACCGATTGAATTTTTACAAGCCAACACAACCATTGACAATAACAAGCTTGTTACTAAAGATTTCATGTGCTATTTATTTGAAATTTTTATCATCAGGAAGCGTTTTGCTTAAAGTCTACTTTATGAATTTTATTCTGTGTCATCAGCTCCTTATGAATATTGTCTAATATGCCATTTACAAAATGACCACTTTGCGGTGTGCTGTAACTTTTTGCCAGGTCAATATATTCATTAATGGTAACCTTGGTAGGTATGGTATCGAAGTATAACAATTCGCATACGCCCATTTCCATCAAAATCATATCCAGCACGGCTATACGATCTGCGTCCCAGTTTTTGAGCTTTGGTTTTATCAGTTCCAAAGCATAGTCCTTTTTTTCGCGGGTAGTAGTCAAGAGCGTTCTTGCAAAATCCCATTTTTCTTTCGAAACCATTTCCTGCAGGTTGTAACTGCCGGGTTTTTGCAGGTAATTCAACATCAGTTGGTTAATCATCTCTGCATCGTCGTCCCAATTTGTAAAGTGTTCCTCCACATGAGAAACGAACTCCTCGCCGGGCAGCATTAAAGTGCTGAAGATAAAGGTGATGATATCCTTTTCTGATTTTTTATCCCTGCTCTGGGCTAAAATATAAACCTGGTATTCAGGAGTTTTTTCAAGCTCGTTGTACAGTTTTTTTATTTGGGTCGAAGTGTTTTCTACCAGGTTTGGTTTGTCGTTTTCAATAGCCTGTTTAAACGAGGCATTGTCAAGTAGTTTCCACAAAAATTCGTTACCCGAAATCTTGGTATTTACATTTAAATCTTGTGCGGAAGGAAGATTTTTTGAAGCCCTGCGTAAGGCGTCGGTCTCGGCGTACCGGGCCACTTCGGTTAGGCAGTATAGAAGATAAATAAATAACTGGCGGGATGAGTCAATTTGTTTTTGTAAAGATCTAACCGGATCGGGCATTCCATTATCATCATGTAAGGTGCTTAAGATATACAACGTTTGCATCACTTTTACCCTGATATTTCTTCTGCTAATCATGTTTTGTAAAGAGCTTTTTGAGGGTGCGAAGATAGGAATTAGGCCGGTTTAGACAGGGATGTTCACAAATAATTATAGGAATGGGCTGAAGGCAGAACGCTTAACGCATAAAGCCGAAAGCAAAAAAGCAGAAGGCCTAAGGCAGAAGGCAAAACGTTGAATTCATAAGGCAGAACGCTTAGGGCAAAAGGTGGAGGGCAGAATGCGGAATTACTAAGGCAAAACGCTAAACGCTTAAGGCTGAAAGCAAGACGCTGAAGACAAATCTAAAAGGGCGGAAGGCATAAGGCGAAAGCTTGAGAATTTAGCCAATGGCGAATAATGGATAGCTAATAGCTAAAAGCTTGTAGCTAAAAGCCAGCGATCAGCATTATGCATTAAGCGTTCAGCGTTCAGCGCAAACGATGCAATGCAATTTTGTCACTCTTGTTACTTTCTTTTTAATTTTTATTTTATGGGTCTGCCAATTGTGCTTTAACCTTTTGGCTTAACGGGCAATCCTGCAAATTTGACTTTCTTTACTGCTATGGCATAATAATCGATGAGAGGTGTTCACAAAACAAATTTTTCTTAAAAACTAAAACCTATAAGTATGGCTGACAAATTAAAAGTTACCCCTTTGCACGACAGGGTAATTGTAAAAGCTGAAGCTGCTGAAGAAAAAACTGCTGGTGGTATTATTATACCTGATACAGCTAAAGAAAAACCACAACGCGGAACAGTGGTAGCTGCCGGTCCCGGTAAAAAAGATGAACCTGTAACTGTAAAAGTTGGCGATTCAGTATTATATGGTAAATACGCCGGTACTGAAATACAAGTTGAAGGTGGTGACTACCTGATTATGAGAGAAAGCGACATTCTTGCTATCATATAGGTCAATGGTCATTAGGACAATTGGTAAACCTGTTGGTCTGCTAATGGATGTTCAAATAACTAAAAGTACAAGAGTGCGACCCCGCAAATATGACGGGGCAGGCAGCAACGATGATAACAAAAGTTGACATCGCCGGGAACACAAAAAACAAAAACAGGTACCGAAATCTAAATACTAAGTACTAAAAAATCTAAATACAATTAAAATGGCAAAACAAATTTTCTTCGATATTGAAGCCCGCAATAAGATGAAGAAGGGCGTGGATACTTTGGCCAATGCGGTCAAAGTAACCCTTGGACCAAAGGGTCGTAACGTAGTTATTGAAAAGAAATTTGGCGCTCCCCAGGTTACTAAAGACGGTGTTACCGTTGCAAAAGAAATTGAACTGGATGACGCCATAGAAAATATGGGCGCTCAAATGGTGAAAGAAGTAGCCAGCAAAACTGCAGACATTGCCGGTGATGGTACTACTACTGCAACTGTATTGGACCAGGCTATTATTAGCGAAGGTTTAAAGAACGTTGCCGCAGGTGCTAACCCAATGGACCTGAAGCGTGGTATTGACAAAGCAGTAATTGCTATTGTTGAAAATTTAAGAAGCCAAAGCCAAAAAGTTGGTGACGACAGCAGCAAGATTGAGCAGGTGGCTACCATCTCTGCAAATAGCGATGAGACTATTGGTAAGCTAATTGCCCAGGCAATGGAAAAAGTTGGTAAAGAAGGGGTTATTACCGTTGAAGAAGCAAAAGGTACTGATACAACTGTTGAGGTTGTTGAAGGTATGCAGTTTGACCGCGGATACATTAGTCCTTACTTTGTTACCAACAGCGAAAAAATGGAAGTTGAATTGCAAAATCCTTACATATTAATTTATGATAAGAAGATTAGTGCAATGAAAGATATTCTGCACATTTTGGAGAAAGTTGCTCAAAGCAGCCGTCCATTGTTAATTATTGCTGAAGATCTTGAAGGCGAGGCATTAGCTACCCTGGTGGTAAACAAATTACGCGGTACATTAAAAGTTGCTGCTGTTAAAGCTCCGGGCTTTGGCGATCGTCGTAAAGAAATGTTGCAGGATATTGCCATTCTTACTGCCGGTATTGTTGTCAGCGAAGATCAAGGTTACAAACTGGACAATGCAGACCTTACTTACTTAGGACAGGCTAGCAGCATTACTATTGATAAAGACAATACGACCATTGTTGGTGGTAAAGGTGAGAAAGAGGGTATTACTGCACGTGTAAATCAAATTAAATCTCAAATAGAAAACACAACCAGCGATTACGACCGTGAGAAATTACAAGAGCGTTTGGCTAAGCTGAGCGGTGGTGTTGCAGTATTGTATGTAGGTGCTGCTACTGAGGTTGAAATGAAAGAAAAGAAAGACCGTGTAGACGACGCCCTTCACGCAACACGTGCTGCTGTTGAAGAAGGTATCGTACCGGGTGGTGGTGTAGCTTACATTCGTGCAATTGAGGCTTTAGAAAACCTTAAAGGTATTAACGAAGACGAAACTACCGGTATACAGATTATTAAGAGAGCAATTGAAGAACCGCTTCGCCAGATTGTTATCAACAGTGGTATTGAAGGGTCAATTGTTGTTCAAAAAATTAAAGAAGGATCAGGCGACTTTGGTTTTAATGCGCGTACAGAGGTTTACGAAAACCTGTTTGCTGCCGGTGTTATTGATCCAACGAAAGTTAGCCGTGTAGCTTTGGAAAATGCAGCTTCAATTGCCGGTATGTTGTTAACTACTGAGTGTGTTGTTGCCGACAGGCCAGAGCCTAAATCTGCTGGCGGTGGTCATCCTGGTGGCATGCAAGGTGGAATGGGTGGAATGGATTATTAATATCAACCCGTAATCCATTTTTTTAAAGGGAATTGATACGGAAAACATACCTCCCCTGTTGCTTTTGCAGCAGGGGATTTTTATTTAGCGGCTGATTAAAAATGATGTTGTGTCAAAAGCCAGGAAAGGGCTGGATTGATTCAGCGCCTTATAGCCAGCATCAAAATTGCGGCTCACACCCCTAAGCGGGTAGTTGAAAGATTAATGGTTTTTATTTAAAATGGATAAGATCGGTTTGCGGGATCTTCATTTCAACAAAGAATATTTAGAAAAAATATTTTGCTATAAACGTTTTTTAGGCGTTGAGCGTTTAACGTTATTCCAACTCCATTCCTTCTGTCCTGCTTTTGTGCGAACGGTGTTTGCCCGAAGAACGACTACTCTTTAAATGCTTGGTAAAACCTATGGCTAAAAAAAGCTGACCCAGAATATAGGTTACCATTACAGATATATTAAACAAATCGTCTTTTAAATAAAACTTATTTACTGCCAGTATAGAATCTGAAAGCACCAGCATTGCAGCACCGGGAATAATAAAATTTATAGCCAGTTTATTGGCTCGTTTTGAATGAAAAATATTGGTAGCAGCAAAAAACATGAGCGAAATAACGAGGGCATAAATTATTACCGGAATTTTTAAATCGCCCAGGTATTTAAACAAAGAGCCCACCAGGGTTAACGAATATCCAACCAGTAACAATGCCACGAACCCCTGAAAGATTACAAACTCTTTCTTAATGGATTGCATTCTAAAAAAATAAATACTATACATTAGTTGCATTACCAAAAACGCTCCAAGGCCATACATAAAATATTGAGGGTGCTTTTCGGTACCTAATAAAAATACATCGCCAGCGGTGCCGGCCGCCATGGCAATAAATAATAGTTTTTTCGACACCGGGTGATGTTGGTCAGCGGAGCGTGATAAGATGGTAATAAGTAATACGGGAAGTAAAAAAGGTTTGGTGAAGTAGCGATAAGTATTGTGTTCGAGCGCTAAAAAAGTAATGTCGGTTATAGCAATTAAGCTGAAAAGAATAAATCCAAATCTGTTTAAAAATATCATACCGTTTAATTATGTCGTAACAATCATTTAATTAATAAAAGATGCCTGGGCAACAAAATATTCAAGGTAATGTTTTTAACAAACGAAGCATAAAAAATATTGTTGCTCACAAAAATCTATAAAATTATTAAGCAAAATAAAATATTATGATTGCAAGAACGCCAAAACCTCCCTATTATGCGGTCATTTTTACTTCGATAAGGAATACCGCAACCGCAGATGAAAATCTTGCTTACGAAACAATGGCAATTCGTATGGATGAATTGGCCAGGCTTCAACCCGGTTACCTGGGCATGGAGAATGCCAGGAATGATATAGGCATCACTATTTCGTATTGGAAAACTTTGGAGGATATAGCTTATTGGAAACAAAACAGTGAGCATGTTATAGCACAGCAGATGGGTATAAAAAAATGGTATTTATCCTACTCAACCCGCATATGTTTGGTAGAAAGGGACTACAGCTTTGACAAATTTTAAGGTAAGTTTCAGTTATTATTCTATTACAATGTAATGAGGTAGGTGTAATTTTCAGCCCGCTAACCATTAACCCTATGTCGCCCTCCCAAAATTCACAACATGAAGAAATACGTCTTAAAAAACTGCATATATTAGATATCGTTGATTCTTCGCCCGAAAAAGAATTCGACGACATCACAAAGCTAGCTGCTCAGATTTGCCAGAAACCCATAGCTCACATTACTTTTATTGGCTCTAATCAGCTTTTTTATAAAGCCAAAGTGGGAATTGAACATATTACTTCCAGCAGGGTGACATCTTTTTGCACCCATTTGATTTTTCACGATGAAGTGATGGAAGTTGCGGATGCACTACTTGATCCACGTTTTGAAAAAAACATTTGGGTTACAGAGCCTCCTTTTATTAGATACTATGCAGGATTTCCAATAAAAATTGACAACTACACCGTGGGAGCCCTATGTGTATTAGACTACGTTGCCGGCAAACTAACCAAAGAGCAGTTGTTTGCTATGGACATATTAAGTAACCAGGTGGTTAAATTGCTGGAACTTCGTCTTACCAACAAAGATGTAAATCAACGCATTCTTGATTCTCAACATCAGCAGGAACATTTACAAAAGTTGGTACGCTCCCAGAGTAAAATATTAAGTTATGTTGCCCACGATGTTCGAAACCCTCTTGCATCACTCCGAGGTATAATTGATTTAAATGAGCGGCAGTTGCTTTCGGAAGCAGAAGGAAAGAATGTAATGGGACTGCTAAAAATGCAATTAGATGCTACGCTTGATACCCTTACCAATGTTATTGAATGGGGAGAGAGTCAACTTAAACGCCAAATTCCGCATATACGTGCTGTGGATCTTTTCAAGGTCGTCTCAAAAAAGATTAAAAATTTTGAAGTTGCCACTCAATCAAAGGGAAACATATTACAGCACAATATTGAACCGGGTTTCCAGGTAGTAGCAGACGAATACCTGCTTCGTTTTATTTTACGAAACCTGCTTACGAATGCCAATAAGTTTACTTCAAATGGCACCATCATAGTTTCTGCTACCCGCAGTGCAAACAAAGCATTGATACAGGTAAAGGATAACGGCATAGGTATAAGCGACAAAATATTTAATAAGTTATTTGATCCGCAAAACCGGGTAACTAACCCTGGAACTGAAAACGAGAAAGGTACCGGAATGGGGCTGTTACTTGTAAAGGAGTTTATTGAAAAATTAGGGAGCAAGCTGGAAGTGATATCAAAACCAGGTGTGGGAAGCGAATTTAGTTTTTCATTACCCATTCCTGATTAATCCTTCGGTTGTACACCACGCTTTAGCGACACAGCGACTTCAAACTGATTGCAAGAAACTAACAGAAAAAAACAGTTGACAGGACAACCAAAATAGATTAATTTTTATTTTTATCCCATCAACAAACAGTAAATGAGGGAACTCTCCAAACAAACTTCCAATTTATTATTTATACTCCTAACAGGAGTGATGGTTGTGATTGCATTTGTTTCTTATAACAAGATTGGGCAGTTTAAGAAATCCGTTGATTGGGTGATTCACACCCATGTTGTAAAGAATAATATTGTTGAATTGCGTTCTAATATAAAAGATGCAGAGACCGGGCAGCGTGATTATCTGCTTAGTAACGATTCGGCCTTTCTGCAACCCGTCAGCGGTTTAGAGCAGCGCAGCAACATTTTATTTGTTACGCTTGATTCACTCATTAGCGACAATGCAAAGCAACAAGAAAATTTAAAAAAACTTAAAACACTTTTTGCAGAACGATATTTATTCCTGAATAAGAAGCTGAAACTTTTTAAAAATAACCAATCCACAAATTTCCCCGCAGATAGCCTTTTGCTTAAAGGCGAAAATAAAATGGACGAAGTGCGTAAACAAATTGCGCTCATGTTGCAAACAGAAGATACATTCTTGGAGCAGCGCACACAGGTTAAAAACCGTTCCGCCACCATCACACCTGTTTTTTTATTGTTACTTTCTTTATTTTCGATTGTTGCGCTTACACTTTTCTTTTATCGTTTACAAAAAGAAACAAGCTTTCGTGTGTCAACAGAAAAGTTAGTTGAAGTAGAAATAGATGCACGAAAGAAAATTGAAGCAAGTGAAGCTAAATTCCGCAACCTCATATTGCAGGCGCCGGTGCTTATTGCTATTTATCAGGGTCCTTCTTTTATAATAGAAACTGTTAATAAATCAGCCATCGAAGCTTGGGGGAAATCTAATGAAGAGGTGATCAACAAACCTCTTTTTGAAGTGTCGCCTGAATTGGAGGAGGGGTTGAAAACAATACTCAACGATATATATATTACCGGCGAGCCTTTTATCAACAACGAAACAGCCGTGCAGCTTAAACGCTTGGGGAAACCGGACACGGCTTATTTCAATTTGCTTTATCAGCCCTTGCGTGATTTGGATAATAAAATTTACGCCATCATGCTGGTAGGAACGGAAGTAACAGAAGCTGTGAATGCACGCAAATTAATTGAAGCAAGCGAGCTCTTTAACCGCACCGTTTTAGAAAGCAGTCCCGATTGTTTAAAAGTATTAGACAGGGAAGGTCGCATTCAGTTTATGAACTTCAACGGACTTTGCCAAATGGAGATGGATGATTTTTCGACTTTTAAAGATAAAAATTGGTGGACCGTCTGGGGCAGTCAAAACGAAGCATTGGTAAAAGCATCAATAGAGAAAGCATTAACAGGAGAAATTGCACATTTTACTGCTTTATGCCCCACTGCCAAAGGCACACCCAAATGGTGGGAAGTAGTAGTATCGCCTGTAGGCAAACCCGGTGAAACCGTGCAGCAAATCATTTCTGTTTCAAGGGATATTACAGAAAAAAAGAAATCGGAAGAAGCTATAGAAAAAATGGCATTGCACTTAAAGCTTGCTACCGATTCGGCAAATGTGGGCACCTGGTCATTAAACATACAAACACAAAAATTAGAATGGAGTGTCCTGCATAAAAAAATGTGGGGGTATGATGAATATCGTACAGACCTTACCTATGAGGACTGGCATAAACTAATTTTACCCGCGGATAAAGAAAAGGCTTTTGAAAAAATAGAAGAAGCAGAAGTTAACCATACATTGTACGAAGCACAGTATTATATTAACAGGGCAAATGATGGCGCTGTCCGTTACATCCATTCCTTCGGAAAATATTATTACAATGATAAGGGCGAAGCCGAAACACTTACAGGGATTAGTATTGATATTACTGAACAGAAAGACGCAGATGAAAAAATACGTCAAAGTGAAGAACGCTTCCGCACATTTGCCAACAGCATTCAAAACCTTGCATGGATTGCCAACGGTGACGGATGGATTTATTGGTACAACCAGCAATGGTATGATTACACCGGAACTACGTTTGAAGAAATGGAGGGTTTGGGATCGGAAAAAGTGCATCACCCCGATCATATTAAAAAAGTTATAGCATTTGTAAAAGAAGCATGGAAAAAAGACGAAGCATTTGAGCTAACTTTTCCGCTGCGCAGGCACGACGGGGCATATCGTTGGTTTCTAACCCGTGCCTATCCTGTAAAAGATGGCAATGGAAATATTGAGCGATGGATAGGAACCAATACCGATGTTACCGAACAAAAAAGTTTTAGCGAAGAATTAGAAAATAAAGTAAACGAGCGCACGGCAGAATTACAAACAGCAAATATCACACTTGAAAACACCAATGCACAGCTTAAATCATTCAGTTATGTTGCCAGCCACGATTTAAAAGAACCCTTGCGAAAAATTCAAGCGTTTAGCAGGCGAATTATAGAAACAGAAAAATTTTCGGACAAGACACAGGATTATTTTAATCGTATAATTTCGGCCGGAGAGCGAATGCAAAATCTTATTGACTCCTTACTTGATTTTTCCATTGTAAATTCAACTGAATTGATTTTTAAACCATGCGATTTAAATATTTTTGTTGAAGACGCAAAAAACGACATGCACATAAGCATCAGTGAAAAGGAAGCTATAATTGAATATGAAAATCTCCCGGTAATAATGGGAGTATGTATTCAAATTTCCCAACTCTTTACAAACCTTATCGACAATGCCATTAAATACAGCCGACCTGAAATCATACCACATATTAAAATTACTGTGGAACGTATTGATGGAAAAAAAATCGATCATCCGGCAGCAATCAGACAACTGGAATATTATGCCATAAAATTTGCAGACAACGGAATTGGTTTTGAACAGGCATATGCAAATAAAATATTTGAAGTCTTTCAACGGTTGCATCTCAAGAATGAATATTCAGGAACAGGTATTGGTTTAGCTATTGTCAAAAAAATTGTAATTAATCACAATGGTTTTATTATAGCAGAAGGAACAACCAATGTAGGTTCAACATTTACCGTTTACATACCAATAGCATGAACAAAATTTTAATAATTGATGATGATGAAGACGACCAGTTTATGTTTTAAGAAGTCATTTAATTTATAAATCCAACGCTGCAGACGATACAGCAACAAACGGTAAAATTGCTTTTCAAAAATTAAAAGTAAGCGCCTCTTTACCCGACATTATATTTGCTGACCTCAACATAACTGTTATGAACAGCTTTGGTTTTGTAACTGAAATCAAAAAATAAAATCAGTTAAACAAAAATCCAGTTGTCATTCTCATCACATCAAATAACCTACGCGACAATGAATTGTCCAATGAATTTGGAGCACAATTTTTTCTACAAAATCAATCAACTTTCAGTTGCTTTGTAAAAAACCGGAACAAACTTTATCCGTAGATTTTTTAACCGGTGATAGAACCAATTAATCAAACAACATTTGAGGAAAATATTAAGGGCCGGTAATCAACAAACCTCTTCTTTAAACGTAGCCCGGGTGTAAATGCCCGCAAACAAATTAAAACGTAAACTCTTATCCACTTTGTTTGGGAAAGCAGCCTCTATTGTTTAAAAGTATTAGACATAGATGTTCGCCTTCTGGAAATGAACTTCGAAAGACTGTTAGAAAATGGAGATAGATGATTTTTCAGTCTTTAAAAATAAAAATTGTTATACGATTGATCTATATTGTTTATATAAATTAAACTCAAAGGTAACATGCTTTCAAAAAAAATATTGATGGCCGAAGATGATGAGGAAGATGTAGATATTTTTAAACAAGTACTTACTGACCTGACAGTTCATGTAAATCTTGAAGTGGCTGCCAATGGCATTGAGTTGATGGTAATGCTGGAAGATGCAACGGTTCTTCCGGAACTTATTTTTTTAGATCTAAACATGCCATTTAAAAATGGAATGGTTTGCCTGCAGGAAATTAAAGCAAACCATCAATGGAAAAATATTAAAGTGGTTATACTTTCCACCTCTTCGCACCAGGATCAGATGAAAACAGCTTACGAAAAAGGTGCTGATTTTTACATGATAAAATCAACCAGCTATACCGATTTTAAAAACGCCGTTGCGGCCTGCCTGGAAAAACAGGCAGTCAACCGAACATAAATAACTGACAAATAATAAGATCAAACGCACATGTTTTTACAACGCTTAAGAAGCCGCACAGCAAATCAACACAGCCTGCTTGAGCAAAACACGGCTTCAAAAAACCTGCTTAGTCCCCAGGTGACCGCTGCTGATTATGCCACTTACCTTTCTTTGCTTTATGGCTTTGTAAAAGGGTTTGAAAACATTATTTTTCCTTTGCTCCAACACAGTATTACCGACATTGAAGAAAGACGTAAAACTCATTTACTTATTGCTGATCTAAATATGCTTGGCATTGATGAAGCAGGCATTGCTGTAATACCCGATCAATTTTTTGCAGAAGTCTATCATTCAAATGCAACAGCACTTGGCGGCATGTATGTGCTTGAAGGATCGGTATTGGGTGGCGCCGTTGTTTACAAACATTTAAAAACAACATTAGGTATTGAAGCCATAGCCGGCAAAGCGAAATATTTTACAGTGTACGGACCTGGAACCGGCACGCGGTGGAAAAATTTTTTGCAGGCATTTTGCCTCGCATCATCCGGCATGGAGGAAGAGGTGATTAAAAGCGCCTCGCAAACTTTCAGCATACTGCATCATTGGTTTAACAACGCTCCCCTTAAACTTTTACAAGATGAATCTTAAAAATCTCACCAATAAAGACAACATAACCATTACCAATTGCGATGCCGAACCCATTCACATTCCGGGCAGCATACAATCTTACGGCTATTTGCTGGCTTTGAATAAAACCAATAATACCATTCAGTATTGTAGCGAAAACTGCACTACGCTTTTTAGCAAGCCGCTGAACCAAATTCTTAGCAAACCCTTTTCTGAATTTTTTAATAAAGAAGATGAGACCTCTTTAGCAGCCTATTCTGCAAAAACAGAAAATGCGGTCAAGCCTTTTGCTTTTAGCGTGGGCAATCAAAGCTTTCACATTACTGCCTTTTCTACAAAAGAAAATATTGTAATGGAGTTTGAACCTTTTAGCCCGGAAGGATTTGAACTGCCCGATCTTTTTTTTCAAACAAAACGTTTTGCTTACTCTACAGAAAGAGCCGACAACCTGCAAATGCTTTGTCAGGATGTGGCAGATGAAACAAGAACGATTACCGGGTACGACAGGGTAATGATTTACCGCTTTGACAAGGATAACAACGGGCAGGTATTTGCCGAAAGCAGGATAGACAAGATTGAGCCTTTCTTAGGTTTGTATTACCCGGCCACCGATATTCCGGTGCAGACAAGAGAATTGTTTTTACTAAACAGCATACGAATGCTTGCCAATGTGCAGGCGACCAATGTGCCGCTTTATGCTTTAGATGAAAATGCAGATAATAAAAGCATAGACCTCAGTCTTTCCATACTGCGCAGCTTTTCGCCCATGCATATTCAGTATTTAAAAAATATGGGCGTTGGCGCCACTTTCACCATTGCCCTTATCAATCATGGTAAGCTATGGGGCTTAATTGCCTGCCATCATTATGCACCCAAACACATTCCTTACCACGTTAGGCTGGCGGCACACCTGCAGGGTATTTTTCTTTCCTCTCAAATTGATGTGCGGCAGGTGGCCGATGAATTTGAACTTGTAAAAGAAACGGAAAAAAAACTGGATAGCCTGCATAAAATAATGACAGGTAGCGAGAAAAGCCTGGCAAAAGAACAAACCCTCGTGCAATTAAAAAACCTGCTGAATGCAGATGCCGTGGTAATTGCTTACAAAGAAACTTTTTATAAACATGGCCTGCTGCTGCAAGATGAAAAATTAAATGGTTTAATGAACTGGCTTGATACTTCCATTGACCATGGCATTTTTCAAACTTCAAAGCTTGGCTACAGCTATCCCCAGGCCGCAGGCTTGGGCAGCCAGGTTGCCGGTGTGGTTTACCTGCCAATAGGAACGCAAACTAAAAATGGCATAGCCTGGATAAGGCAGGAGGTTGAAAAAACAGTTAACTGGGGCGGCGATCCATCAAAACCCATGAACATAGATGCGGGAAACCAAAGCCTTACCCCACGCAAATCTTTTGTTTTGTGGAAAGAGGCTGTCAAAGGCCAAAGTGCAGCCTGGCAAAAGCCCGAAATCAATGCAGCTTCTGTCATCTGCTCCTACATTCAACACCAGTTTCATTTGTCCGATATGCAGGAGGAAGAACACCGCTACCTGAACCTGAACGAAAGACTGAAGAAGGCCAACGAAGAACTTGAAAATATGAACTGGATTAGCACCCACGATTTAAAAGAGCCGCTTCGCAAAATTCAAATTTATGCTTCGATCATTTTACAAAAACACCAGGCCAATTTACCGGAATTAGTAACAACAAACATACTTCGCATGCAAAGTTCGGCAGCCCGCATGCAAAACCTGGTTGATGCCCTGCTATCCTATACCAAAGTTATAAATGAAGAAAAACAATTGGTGAATATTGATTTGAACGTGTTACTCGACGAAATACAAGCCGACCTAAAAGAAAGCATAGAAGAGAAAGCAGGACACCTGCAATGGGGAAACCTGCCGGTTATACAAGGCATTACGTTTTTGATAAGGCAGTTATTTGAGAACCTTATAAACAACTCGCTAAAATTTACCAAAGAAGGCAGGCCACCGGTTATAATCATCAGCAGCCAGTTGGTTTATGAAAAAACCATGAAGCAGACCATGCCCGATAGTGAACATGATTATTATAAAATTACCGTGGCCGATAACGGTGTTGGCTTTAACCCGGCTTATAAAAAAGAACTGTTCAGAATGTTTCAACGTTTTCATGGCAAAAAATACATCGGCACCGGAATTGGCCTTTCCATCTGCCAGAAAATTGCAGAGGCGCATAATGGATTTATCGAAGCTGAAGGAGAGGAAGGCAAAGGCGCAGCTTTCAACATTTATCTTCCGATAAATAAAATGATAATAACAGATCAACGGGAAAATTAAACCACCTATTAAAATTAGTACTGAACACATTTATGGAAATAAAACAGTGCATCCGGCAGTAAACAAACAGCAGGAATATCACGCCATAAAAATTAAAGACAATGGAATTGGTTTTGAACAAGAATATGCAAATAAAATATTTGAAGTCTTTCAAAGGCTTCATGGTAAAAATGAATATTCAGGAACAGGTATTGGTTTAGCCATTGTCAATAATTGTAACCAATCACAAGGGGTCTATTATAGTAAAAGGAAAAGCCAATATAGGTTCTATATTCACAATATAGATACGAACAGCACGAACAAAATATTCTTAACTGATGATGATTTATATATCTCTGCAAATTTTTAACTGGCTCCTGGCCGAAGTCTTCCCAATCAAACAGTTGCAGTAATATTCGAACGTTGCCTCATGCTTTTTATAACACAGCAACTTCAAAACTCATTGCAGTTACCACACCTACAGCAAACTGCATAACTAAAAAGACATTATACCAAAAAATAGGTTTTCTTTAATAAGATTACTGGTTACAAAATGGTTACGTCACCAAAAATAAAATGGTAGAAAACAAATTCGTGAATACTGTTTACAAAAAGTCAGCGGGCAGAATTGTAGTTATCTGAAAAACGGTCCCTCAAAATATTTCATTGGGATCACGTACGATTTTTAAATCCTGTAACCATGAAAAAAATATTTTCTAACCAAACTGGTGCTATCAAAAACCAGGATTATTACAGTAGGTATTTTGCTCCAAAAACTGCCACCTTGTTGTTTGTAATTATTATGGTGATGTTACTTGTCACTTCATTTTTATCTTTTAATAAAATAAAGCAATACGAAAACTCCGTAAAGTCGGTGATACACACCAATCTTGTAAAAGGAAAACTATCGGAATTATTTTCCAACCTTAAAGAAGCAGAAACGGGGCAGCGGGGTTATCTGCTTACCCATGACAGCAGCTTTCTTGAGCCTTATATAGCAACTGAAAATATCAGCAAACAGGTTATTAAAGAACTTGACTCCCTTGTGAAGGATCACCCGGTACAGCAGAAAAATTTAAATAACCTCCGGCGCCTTGTAAGTGAAAGAACATTTATTTTAAAACGTAATCTTGGTTTAGTGTTTACGAATACTGCCAATGCAAACAATCTTAATGCCCTGCTGCAAGGCAAAAATAAAATGGGTGAAGTAAGAAAGCAGGTAGCAGTAATGCTACAGGTAGAAGATGAATTGTTGCAACAACGCTTACTCCAAAAAAATAAAATAGCAGTTATTACGCCATTTTTTTTACTGGCAATTTTTCTATTATCAATATTTGCACTTACGTTGTTTTTTATAAGGTGGCGCAGAGAAACACAATTAAGGATTGAAGCCCAGCAAAAAGCAATTAAATTAGCAGAAGCGAGCGAAAGTCGAATAGAAGATTTCTTTAAAGAGATGCCGGCAGGCCTTTGCCTGTTAAAAGGGCCGGAGCATATTTTTGAATTTGCCAACAATGCTTATTTTGAATTGGTGGGTACCCCGGATATAATTGGCAAACCAGTGAGCCAGGTTTTTCCTGAAGTAGAAAGCCAGGGCTTCATTACTTTACTTGATAACGTTTATAAAACAGGCAAAACCTTTATCGGAGATGAAACGCCGTTAATAATAAACCAAAGTGGAAGAAAACATCAATATGTAGATTTTTCTTACCAGGCATTTAAAGATATTGATGGAGAAATTGAAGGGATTTTAGTATTTGCCTACAATGTAACTGAAAAGATAAATGCCAGAAAGGAAATTGAAGAGAATGAACAAGCACTTCAAAAAATAGCAACGCATTTAAAGCTTGCTACCGATTCTGCCAATGTGGGCACATGGTCATTAAACGTACAAACACAAAAATTAGAATGGAGCGAACTTCATAAGAAAATTTGGGGGTATGATAAACATCGAACAGACCTTACTTATGAAAACTGGTATAAAATTATTTTACCTGAGGATAGAGAAAAGGCTTTTAAAAAAATAGCAGAAGCGAAAGTTAACGATACGGTTTACGATGCGGAATACCGCATTAGCCGTGCAAATGATGAAAGTGTGCATTACGTACGTTCAGTTGGCAGATATTATTACAATGTTAAGGGCGAAGCGGAAACACTTACAGGAATTAGTATTGATATTACCGAACAGAAAGAAGCAGAGGAAAAAATTAAAGAGGCCCGTGAACTTTTTGAAACCACTTTGCGGAATGTACCTTCGGCCATCTATCATTTTGATAAAACAGGCAAAATTTTATACCTCAATGAGATTGGCGCAAATCAGATAGGATATGCAACGATAGAAGAGGTGCTTGCCGAAAAAGATGTATTCCAGTTGAGAAAAAGGGCATATGAAACGTTCACGGTATTGAATGAACAAGGTAAACCAATGCCTGTTGATCAAAATTCAACAGCGCTTACTTTTAAAACCGGTAAGTCTGCAGAAGTTGTTTCCCAATTAATCCATAAAAAAACAGGAGCATCGCTCTGGCTTCTGTCCAAAACATCTCCATTTTATGATAACCAGGGCGGGCTGGTTAAGGTGCTTGCCACTTCTACAGATATCACTGTGCAAAAAACATCGGAGCAAAACATTCGTCAAAGCGAAGAGCAATTCCGCACTTTTGCCGACAGCATACAAAACCTTGCATGGATTGCCAATGCTGATGGATGGGTTTATTGGTACAACCAGAGATGGTATGATTACACAGGAGCAACGCATCAGGAAATGGAAGGGTGGGGATGGCAAAAAGCGCTTCATCCCGACCATATTAAAAAAATAGTGGAAATTATAACCGCTGCATGGAAAAAAGACCAACCATTTGAGCTAACCTTCCCGTTGCGCAGGTACGACGGGGAATATCGTTGGTTTTTAACCCGCGTATACCCTGTAAAAGATAGCAACGGAAATATTGAGCGATGGATAGGAACCAATACCGATATTACCACGCAAAAAAATTTTAGTGAAGAATTAGAAAAGAAAGTAAACGAACGCACGGCAGAATTAAGCGAACGAAACACTTTTATTGAAACCCTTATTGATTCATCCCTTGATTTGATTATTGCTTTCGATAAAGACCTGTGCTATTTATCTATGAATAAGGCAGCCAACCGGATCTTCGCAGAACATTTCCCTGATAGTGTAATTGGTAAAAGAATGGACGAAGTGATTCCGCATGTGAAACAAAGTGGTGCTTATGCCAATGCCCAGTCTGCGTTAAAAGGAAACATCATATTTCAAAAAGGTTATAAATCTTTTTATGATAATAAATATTTCGATGTAGATTTTATCCCGCTGAGAAATGAAAAGGAAGTTTATGGAGTGATGACTATTAGCCGGGATGTAACCGAAAATGTTTTAGCGGCTGAAGAATTGAAAACAAAAAATCTTGCTCTTGAAAACCTAAATGCTGAACTTCAATCATTCACTTTTATTGCCAGCCACGATTTGCAGGAGCCTTTGCGTAAAATACAGATGTTTAGTAAGCGCATTATTGAAGCTGAGATATTGTCAGATAAAACACAGGATTATTTTAACCGCATTATAGCTGCAGGCCAGCACATGCAAAACCTCATTGTTTCGCTACTTGATTTTTCGCGTACCGATAAAGCCGAATTAAATATTGTTCCCTGCGATTTGAATGCGATTGTGGAAGAATCAAAAAGCGACCTTCACCTTAGCATTGTTGAAAAACAAGCCAGGATAGAATATGAAAATCTTCCCACCATCAATGGTCTGCATATTCAACTTTCCCAACTCTTTACAAACCTTATTGACAATGCCATCAAATACAGCCGACCTGAAACGATACCGCATATTAAAATTACTGCGGAACGTATTCATGGAAGAGAAATCAATCACCCGGCAGCAATCAGACAACTAGAATATTACGCCATAAAAATTGCAGACAACGGAATTGGTTTTGAGAAAGAATACGCCGCTAAAATTTTTGAACTCTTTCAGCGGCTTCATGGCAGAAATGAATATTCAGGAACAGGTATTGGTTTAGCCATTGTGAAAAAAATTGTAACCAATCATAATGGTTTTATCATAGCAGCAGGACAACCCAATGTAGGCTCAACATTCACTTTATACCTACCCACAGCATGAACAAAATATTCTTAATTGATGATGACGAAGACGACCAGCTTTTTTTTAGAGATGCAATAGAATCTATAAATCCATTGCTGAAATGCGACACTGCAACAAACGGAAAAATGGCCCTTGACAAATTAAAAGTCAGCACTTCTTTACCCGACCTTATTTTTCTTGACCTTAACATGCCTGTTATGAATGGCTTTGAATTTTTAATTCAAATCAAAAAAGAAAATCATTTAAACAAAATTCCTATTGGCATTTTCACCACATCAAATAATCTGCGCGACAAAGAATTGACAAATGAATTTGGAGCAAAATTTTTTTTAACCAAACCAAACGACTTCCAAGTGCTTCGTAAAAAACTGCAACAAATTCTCTCCGAAGATTTTTCAACCGAAGAATATATATCCATTACCTGACGACACCACTTAACCCAAACGACCGTGTTTTATAGCGAGAATAGCACGAACGCACAAGAAAAGTATAGCTGCAAGTGGGGCTTGATTAGCTTCGGATACGGTTCGCTATCAGCTACCGTTTCGGGCAGGACCTTATAAAATGCATTACCAGCACCAATTTTTAACGTAACACGAATAACGAAAAAAGCTTTCAATTACGACAGCTTTTTTTGTTATTGGTATGCGAATATATCAGTTCAGTTTAGCCAGGGCTTCTTTAATTCTGCTCCATGCTTTCTCAATATTGGCCATGCTGTTTGCAAAAGAAAAACGAACGCAATTTGGCTCGCCGAACGCATCGCCCATAACACTTGATACATTGGCAGTATTTAAGAGGTACATACTTAGATCTGCTGCATTTGAGATGGTTGTTTCTCCATTTGACTTTCCATAATAAGAACTTACATCAGGAAAAATATAAAAGGCTCCATCGGGTTCGTAACATTTAAAACCGGGCACGGTGTTTACCAGCTCCAATGTTTTCTTTCTTCGGCGGATAAACTCTTCTGTCATTTCGTAGGTAGGTTTTAAGTCGCCCGTTAAAGCAACTACACCTGCCTTTTGCGTAATGGAACAGGTACCGCTGGTAAACTGACCTTGTAACTTTTCGCATGCTTTGGCTACTTCAACACTTGCAGCCATATAACCCAGGCGCCAGCCGGTCATGGCAAACCCTTTACTTAAACCATTAACCAAAATCACACGCTCTTTCAAGTCTTCAAATTGGGCAATGCTCTCATGTTTGCCGACAAAAGTTATGTACTCATAAATTTCATCAGAAAGAATGTATATCTCAGGATATTTTCTAAATACTTCGGCTAAACCTGCCAGTTCTTCTTTGCTATACACTGCACCTGATGGGTTACATGGAGAAGAGAACATGAACAATCTTGTCCTGTCGGTGATAGCAGCCTCTAACTGTGCAGGAGAAATCTTGAAATTGTCTTCAACAGTACTTCTTATTTCAACCACTTTACCACCGGCAATTTTTACCAGTTCAGAGTAAGTAACCCAGTAAGGAGTTGGTATAATGACTTCATCCTCTTTATCCACCACAGCAAGCATAATATTAGCAAGGCTTTGCTTGGCACCGGTGGAGGTTACAATATTCTCTGGTTTATAATCAAGGTTATTGTCGCGTTTAAGTTTAGTGCAAACTGCTTCCCGCAGGTCAGCAAAACCGGCAACGGGTGTATAATGACTCCAGTTGTCATGTATAGCTTTTATAGCACCTTCCTTTATATGCTCTGGCGTGTCAAAGTCGGGTTCTCCCAGGCTAAGGTCAATTACATCAACCCCTTTTGCCCTCAGTTCGCGGCCAAGCTTAGCCATCTTTAAAGTTTCGGGCTCACTAAACCTGTTAAGTAGAGAAGATAATTGCATAATTGTTTGGTACTTTTTGTGGGCGTAAATGTAATAAAATATTGATGAGGTTTGATGTACAAAATACTATTTACCATGGCAATTCCCGGCTTGAATAAAATTTTAATTATGCTGAAGAATGCCAATAGATGGAGCCTTGTTTGCAACTCCTTTTATAAATCCACGGGCAAAAACCGTAAAGAATTTTCCATTAACAAAGGTCCTTGCGGGCATACGGGCAATAATAGCGTTTGATGAAACCACCAACAATTCATACACATCAGATGGAAGTGTCTCGAACAGGGCATCGTTTGTTGTGGAACCGGAAACAAAATTTTTGCCGGGCGAAAGGGCAATGGTATCGTTACTGGTAATGCCTATCAATGCAAGTGCAGGCGCATTTGGAATAAGATTTAAAAACCGAAGGTTAATGCGAAGCGGAGCAAGGGTAACGTCAATATCATCTTTAAAGACCGCCAGCCTGGTCTTTTTGGCTGAATCAATCATAACCAATGTGTAATGGTTTTTAGGAATAAAATCCACCACCGTATTTACAACCGTTTTGCTACCTACCTCAGAAGTTAAATTATAGGTGCCACCGGTAAAAGCAAGGTATGTGGTGGTATCATTGTAAGCTAATGCCGGTGTATATGCCTTTTGCCCGTTTAAGTTAAACTGAACATTACCTGCATCAGGAGAAGCATTGACAAAACGAAGTTGAACGCCGGTTTCTTCAATACCAGGGTCTTTGGTACAAGCCGATAAGCAAAACATAACTGCTGTAGTATAAGCAATTGAACAACTTTTGGTAAAAAGTAAGTGGTTATATAGGCTATTCATTATAGTTAAATTTGAATTTGCTTAGGTCCGGAACATGCGTTCGTTTGCGCTGCACTTCATACTGGTAAATTACCTGGCCAAGGTTTTTCATAAAGGGGAAACCAAGCTCTTCATAATCGTAGTCATCATCATTAAAAATACCATCACTGTTACACAAAATGGTTGCACTCAGCATAAACTCGGTATTGGTTTTAAAATCTACGATGTAGGCTACATCAGTAAGAAAGCCATAAGCATCTCCTACCTTATTAAAAATGCGGATGTGGTTGGGTAACGTGCCCTTTTCCGAACCATACAATAAAAACTTTACATAGGCATCCCAATAGTCAGCAGTGTCGTAAACCGGGGCTTTGCTCTCCCGTGGCAATGTGCTCATACTTTTATACAAGAAGTCGTAATCAGCAGCAGTTAAGTTAAACCGTTGTTTTGCCGCAACGCTTTCGGGAAAGATTACAGAACGTAAAATTTTATGCAGCTCAGGTAAGGTAAACCTGTTCTTTTTTGAGAAGTTGAAGGGTTCATTTATTAACGATCCGCCCTTGTAATAACCTTTACCCAACAACGTATTTCTTTTACTATAAATACGCTTATTGTATTGAGCAGCTTGCTCATAAATTATCGTTGCGGATGTATTGTAAAAGGCCACCGCGTTTGTATGCCGGTTTTGCTTTTCGGTTAATGGTACACTTAACCTATGCAGTATCTCAGCATTTTTATAGCCTTTGTTGTGCAATTGGGTATTGATGTATTCCTGCCCTAAAAATTCGTAGAGCCTGTTAAAGGCAGTATTATCACTCAGCAGAAAAATCTCTTTAATGTATTGTTCAATGCCTGGGCTTGCATCCGCAGCCAACGGATCGGTAAATACTTTTTGTTCGTCCTGGTAAGAGCTGTCGGTTACCATGGATGATTTACGATCAAGCCCCTTTGTGTTTAGTTCGTTTAGCTTTTGCAAAGCCAATAAAGAAATGGGCATTTTAACGGTGCTTGCCGGGTAGAAATAGTTTGCTTCATCTACATTAAATGCATAGTCTTTAAATGAAGGACGATTATTTGCATCGCGGTTTATCTGCGTATAAATAACCTGCACCTTAAGTGCTTCTTTATTTTTTAAAATCGAAGTAAAATATTGCGGGTGACTTTGCAACAAACTATCCAGCACATTCTTTTCAACAGTTGATTGATTTACCATAGCTTTTTTTGGAGCCGAACAAGCCACCATTAGTAAGCATAAAATAAGTGGGAGAAAACGTATAGACATGTGTAGCCAAAAATAAGTAAGATATTAAAACAGGAAAGGGATAAAGAATCAACCTGACTCCTTATCCCGCAACCCGTGAATGAGCTATGCTATAACTTAGGTAACAATACTTCTTTTAAATACCTGGCATTTTTTTGAACCGCATCCAATGCCGATGTGTCAGACTGGTCTTGTTCTACAAAGTAGTACGGGTTGCCATGTTTTTCGGCAAGTTTGGCTATCGCAAAAAAATCAATCTTACCATCACCCAATGTTGTAAAGGCTGCCCGCGTGGTATTTGGAATATCCTTTTTGCGGTCTTTTACATGATACAGTTTAAAACGGGAAGGGTATTTTTTCATCCACTCAACGGGATCCTCGCCTGCTGTTACCACCCAGTAAATATCCATTTCATAATCCACCAGGTCTTTATCAGTATTTTGTATCATCAACTCTAGTGGAAAAGCATCATCCACCTTCTTAAACTCATACTCATGATTATGATAGGCAAAGCGCAGACCTGCTTTTTTGCAAATGGCTCCTTTCTCATTAAATAAGGCTGCTGCTTTTTTATAGCCCTCTACTGTTTTTTGGTCGCCATTGCTTGGGCAGATCAGGTATTTCATTCCTATTTCAGAAGCCTCGGCTGCTTTCTTCTCAAAATCTTTATTGATGTTGCAATGGCTGGTTACAATGGTCATCCCCAAATCGTCCATGTATTGTTTAAAGCCTTTGTTGCCCATGCCAAAAAACATACTGTTGGCACCTTCAAAACTTTCGATTTGCTTGTAACCAAAGTCTGCTACTTTCTTAAGTGTTCCTTTGGGGTCTTTGGCCATATCATCGCGAAGCGTATATAGTTGTAAACCGAAAGGCTTGTCTTTACCCGACATTTTTGAAGCAGCGCTACAACCTGTTGCCTGGGTCAGCAAATAACCTCCCCCTAAAGCGGCTGAAACTTTTAAAAACGATCTCCTGTTAAAAGACATTGCATATGATTTTAAATGAAATTATGCCCAGGCTTTTTCGCCTTTTGTGTAAGGTACACAGGCATCGTAACGGCCCGGTGTTTCAATATACCTGCGGGCTTGTTTGCTTCCTATTTCTGAGGTAAAATAACCAAGCATTGTCAGTTGTCTCATCATGGTAAAAAAATGATTGGGATCTTCCTTCTTTTTGCTTTTAGCGTACTCTTTTTGTTCTTTATCCAGCTTTGTTAAAAGCCCGGTACGTTTGGCGCCATCCAGTTTCATAAAACCCGAATTATAGGTTTTATCAGCTTCATCGTCCAGCTTTTTCATGCCGGCATGAAATATTTTCTGATCAGCTTCGGTATAGCAATCGTTCACCATTACGGTCATAAACTGGCCAACATTGGCTGCTTTGGCACCCGGAGTATTGGTTGCAGGCAAAATGGTTTCAGCTATCTCGTTCAGGTAAGCAATGTCTTCCTGCGAAAACACCCTATCGTTACCCGTACTGGTTTTACAACCCGATAAAAAAGCAGAACCACCAATGACAGATCCGCCAAATAATAAGGTAAGGCTTTGTACAGCTTCTCTACGATTCATGTATAAAAGTTTTAAGTAATTTAAAAATTGTGTTTATTAATTCAGATCAACCTAACGGTCCCATCTTAAATCCATCCCGATAGGTACGTTTTACAAACTGGTTTACCTCATCCAGGTTGGTAACCTTCATATTTTTCTCATCCCAGGTCAGGCTAATGTTTCTACCTGGGTAATCTATCCCTTTACCATCAGCCCTTGGCTTTTGTATATCCTGTGCACGTAAGGCAAGGTTTGCCATTAGTAAAGCCTCCGTTAAGGGACCGGCAATTTCAAACGGCGAGCTCAGTTCTTTGTTGCCATAGCCTGCTATACAACCTTCAACCCATTGGGCATAATGTCCGTTTGCTCCATCGGGTACCCTGGCTATGGTTTGCTTGACTTTTACATTCTGGTTGCGCGATAAAGGCAATAATAAAGGATCAGCTCCATAGGTGCTACACATCATTTTGCCTTTGGTACCAATAAATAGAACACCGTTTCCGTTATCTCCAAAGCGATCATTTGGTCCCAGTTCTTCGGGGCGCTCAGGTTGTATGCCACCATCCATCCAATGCAAGGTTACCGGTCCTTTTGTTTTAGATGTTTTTGGAAAATGCATGGTTACATGGCTCGATGGAGGACAGCTATCAGGAAAATAACCTCTTTTAAACTCATCTACATATACACTACCGGCACTGGCCTGTACATCGTTGACGTATTGCAAATCCAAAACCCTGAAGGCAGGTTCTATCAGGTGGCAACCCATATCGCCCAGGGCGCCGGTTCCATAATCCCACCAGCCACGCCAGTTAAACGGAACCAATTTTTCAACATAATTTTTCTTCGGCGCTGTCCCTAACCAAAGGTCCCAATCCAGCTCCTTTGGAATTTGGGCTGCCTGTGTGGGCCAGGGAATTCCCTGTGGCCAAACCGGACGGTTCGTCCAGGAATAGACTGTATGTACATTACCAATGGTTCCGGCATTGTACCATTCCATTAATTGACGAACGCCATCGCCTGACGCACCCTGGTTACCCATTTGGGTGACCACCTTATATTTTTTTGCTGCCCCCGTTAAAATGCGGGCCTCGAACACATCGTGCGTTAAAGGTTTTTGTATATACACATGCTTGCCTAACTGCATAGCTGCAAGGCCGGCTGGTGCATGGTTGTGATCGGGCGTTGAAACAGAAACAGCATCAAAATTTTTAGATTCTTTATCAAGCATTTCCCGCCAATCTTTATAAAACTTTGCCTTGGGAAAATTCTTGACTGAAGTGGCTGCACGCCTTTCGTCAACATCGCACAAATAAGCTATATCGGCTTTACCACTTTTTGCAAACATGGCAATATCGCTTTGGCCTTTACCGCCCACCCCTATGCCGGCTACTACCAGCCGGTCGCTTGGTGCAACGTATCCTTTACCGCCAATTACATGGCGGGGTAAAATGATAAAACCGGCAGCAGCTATTGCCGAGTTTTTAATAAATCCCCGGCGTGAGTTGGCTGATTGATCTTGTTCTAATTTATTATTATCCATGTGTCAGCATTAAAATTTAAAAATTCACAACCTATTATAAATTTTGTTTTTTAAGTTCAGTAACTGCATAATCCACAGCACGGGCTGTCATAGCCATGTAGGTAAGCGATGGATTAACACAAGAAGCTGAAGTCATAAAAGCACCATCAGTAACAAACACATTTTGTGCATCCCAAACCTGGTTAAATTTATTTACTACCGATGTTTTTGGATCAGCCCCCATACGTGCAGTACCCATTTCGTGAATACCCATGCCTGGGTAAGAACCCGCATCGTAAGTTTTTACATTTATCAGACCACCTGCTTCCAAAATTTCTTTACCATCGTTCATCATATCAGCACGCATCTTCTTTTCATTGTCTTTAAACTCCACATCGAACGACAATACGGGTAAACCCCACTTATCTTTCTTGGTTTTATCAAGACTGATCATGTTTTCGTGGTACGGCAATGTTTCGCCAAAACCAGTAATACCAAATCTCCATGGTCCGGGCTCGCTTAAAGCATTTTTTAAATCAGGACCAATATTCAATTCAGCAACGTCCCTATCCCAACCCTGGCGGCTGGCACTACCCTGGTAACCAAAACCACGAATGTAATCGCGTTTTTCGCCATTAAGGTTTCTAAAACGTGGAATATAAATACCTGTAGGCCGCTTGCCGTAATAATATTTGTCGTCAAAACCCACAGCCTCACCTGTAGCCCCTGCTCTAAAGTGGTGATCCATTACGTTATGTCCCAACTCGCCACTGCTGCTACCCAAACCACCAGGCCATACATCCGTGGCCGAATTCATTAAGATCCAGGCGGAGTTTAGGGCAGAAGCATTTACGAAAATTATTTTAGCAAAGTAGTCATACGTTTTGTTATCGGTAGCATCTACAATGCGAACACCGGTAGCCTTTTTTGTATTCTTATCGTACAAAATCTCTTTTACAATAGAGAAGGGACGAAGCGTAAGGTTACCTGTTTTTTTAGCTGCAGGCAATGTAGAGGATTGTGTGCTGAAGTAGGCACCGAAAGGGCAACCCAACCAACACTTATTTCGATACTGGCAATTGCCACGCTCCTGCAATGGTTGTGTAATATTTGCAGTACGACCCATAATTATTTTGCGCTTACCCCCAAATTGTTTTGCTACTTTGTCTCTCACATCTTTTTCAACGCAGTTAAAGTCCATGGCCGGTTGAAACTCTCCATCGGGCAATTGTGGCAGGCCATCTCTTGAACCACTGATACCGGCAAACTTTTCAGCATAGCTATACCAGGGCGCAATGTCTTTATAACGTATCGGCCAATCAATGGCGATACCATCCTTTAGGTTGGCTTCAAAATCCAGGTCGCTGAAACGGTAGCTTTGCCTGCCCCACATTAGTGAGCGGCCCCCTACATGGTAACCCCTGAACCAGTCAAAACGTTTTACTTCTGTGTATGGACTTTCTTTTTCGTTAGCCCAATAGTCCAGGTTCAATTCATTAAGCGGATAGTCGCGGCTAAGTACGGGATAATCGTTGATCATAGCCTGTGTGCGTCCACCCCTGTGAGGAAACTCCCACGAGCCCTTGGTAGCATTTACATAATCTTTGATATGCTCAATATCTTTTCCACGCTCAAGCATGATCGTTTTTAAACCTTTCTCGGTTAGCTCTTTTGCTGCCCAGCCTCCGCTTATGCCGGAGCCTATCACAATTGCATCGTACGTATTTGTGGCCATTTAGTAAATGTTTTTTAACAATTAAAATATAAAAAATCCCGAAAGTTTATGTACAAAAATTTGGATCGTTTGTTCGATAATTTGCAAATGTTATTAATACTATATCCATCCTTCTCTCTATTACTGTAAGTTATCCGGGAAGCTGTCTAAAAATGATGTTTTATGATACCAACAGCAGTTTTACATTGCTTCATCCTTGCCACAGTCTATCCCGCCCTTGCGCATAGGCGTCAACTTAACTGTTTTTTTTTGGGACAATCATTAGTCCTTTATTCAAATCCGGTTGTGTCACTCTCTTGTACCG
>JAJAYD010000239.1 GCA_026786345.1 Chitinophagaceae bacterium | reverse complement strand
TTTTGGTAACACCCGAAACAAAGGAAGACAGGCTTAGAAAGATCGACGCCCTTAGTACCGGTTTTTTATATGCCGTATCCTCTTCTTCCACTACCGGTAATAATAAAAACATAAACGATCAGGAGGCATATTTTCAAAAGCTACAATCCATGCAATTGAAAAACCCGGTGCTGGTTGGCTTTGGAATTAAGGATAGAGAAACCTTTCAGGCAGCCTGCAAACATACAAACGGAGCCATTATAGGTAGCGCCTATATCCAGGCAATTGATCATTCAACCAACATTCCGGAGGATACCAAAAATTTTCTTCAGACCATCTTATAAATGAAATTAGCAATCATTAAATACAATGCCGGTAACATAAGGTCGGTACTGTTTGCCCTCGACAGGATAGGTGTTACAGCTACGGTTACAGATGATATTGAAGAAATTGCTTCGGCAGACCGTGTAATTTTCCCCGGAGTAGGCGAGGCCAGTACCGCCATGCAATACCTGCGTGAAAGAAAGCTGGACCAGGTGATTAAAGGTCTTACCCAACCCGTTCTTGGAGTTTGTCTGGGCATGCAACTGATGTGCCGCTACAGCGAAGAAAATGATACCAATTGTCTTGGTATTTTTGATGAAGAAGTAAAGAAATTCGATTCACCTTCCATCAGCCAGTTTAAGATTCCGCAAATAGGTTGGAACAACATTTACGATTTAAAGACTCCTTTATTTGCCTCGGTAGCAAATGGGAGCTTTTGTTATTTTGTGCATGGGTATTATGCCGCTTTGGGTGAGCATACCATAGCTACCACCAATTACATAAAACCATATAGCGCTGGTTTGCATAAAAACAAATATTACCGCGTTCACTTTCACCCAGAAAAGAGAGCGAAACCGGCACAACAAATCTTACAAAATTTTATTAGCGGCGATATATAAGTTATCGTTACTCATTAAGAATGCAACAACAAAGTTCAAATACAAACGCCGTAATTATTCCTGCTATTGACATTATTGAAGGCAAATGTGTGCGGTTAACACAGGGTGATTATTCTCAAAAAAAAATTTATAACGAGCATCCGCTTGAGGTAACAAAAATGTTTGAAGATGCAGGTCTACATCGCCTGCACCTGGTGGATTTGGATGGCGCTAAAGCTGGTAAAGTAACCAACTGGAAAGTGTTGGAAAAGCTGGCTTCACAAACAAAAATGATCATTGATTTTGGCGGGGGCATCACCACCGAAAACGATGTGAACATCATTTTTAATTCAGGAGCAGCTTACGCCACCGTAGGAAGTATTGCTGTAAAAGACGAAGCATTATTTACCAGTTGGCTGAAGAGTTTTGGTGCCCATAAATTTTTATTAGGTGCTGATGTGAAGGAGGAAAAAATTGCCATTCACGGATGGTTGGAGACCACCAAAATTTGGGTATACGACTTCATAAGAAAGTACCTTGACAAAGGAATTCAATCCATATTTTGTACCGATGTTAGTAAGGATGGAAAACTGGAAGGTCCTTCGATCGATCTTTACAAAACCATCATCAAACAATGTAAAGGAATCCATCTTATAGCCAGTGGCGGCGTAAGCAACATTAAAGATGTGGAAGACCTGATTGAAATTGGTTGTACGGGTATCATTATTGGCAAAGCGATTTATGAAGGACGAATAACTTTACCACAGTTGAAAAGTTTAAACAGCAGTATACCTTCACTTTAAATTTTATAGATAACGTTGACTATGAATGATGCAATTAATCTGAATGGTACCGATGCTGCTATAGAAAAAATGTCGCAATACGGGCTTTGCAAAAGGATCATTCCATGTCTCGACATAAAAGACGGACGCACTGTTAAAGGTGTCAATTTCGAAAATATCCGCGATGCCGGTGACCCCGTAGAGCTTGGAAGTTTGTATGCAGAACAGGGTGCGGATGAACTGGTGTTCCTGGACATTACAGCGACCATAGAAAAACGTAAAACTTTAAGCGAACTGGTACACCGCATTTCTCATAAAATAAATATTCCATTTACGGTAGGCGGCGGCATTAGCAGTATTGAAGATGTTTATCTGCTATTACAAAACGGGGCAGATAAAATTTCGGTCAATACATCCGCCTTTAAAAATCCTGATTTACTCAATGGTTTGTCAAGGGAGTTTGGCAGCCAGTGCGTGGTATTGGCCATAGATACCAAACAAGAGGAAGATGGCGAGTGGTATGTATATTTAAATGGAGGAAGAACGAAGACAGAAACCAAATGCTACGACTGGGCAAGAGAGGCCGTTGAAAGAGGGGCGGGTGAAATATTACTGACTTCAAAGAATAATGATGGTACAAAAAAAGGTTTTGCTTTGGATATAACCCAACTGTTGTCAACAAAACTGCCTGTACCCGTTATTGCGTCGGGCGGCGGAGGAAGTGTACAACACTTTATTGATGTGTTTACCGAAGGAAAGGCAGATGCAGCCCTCGCAGCCAGCATTTTTCATTTCAAGGAAATTGCAATTCCTGACCTAAAGCAAGCCTTACAATTACACGATATAAAAGTGCGTTTATAGATTTTCGATTTGAACCCTAACCTGTAATACAACAAGTAATGAAACCTGATTTTGCAAAATATCCGGATGGCCTCGTACCGGTAATAGTACAGGATTTTGATACACACAAAGTGCTGATGCTGGGTTTTATGAACCAGGAAGCCCTTACCCGGACGGAGGAAATTGGTAAGGTTACATTTTATAGCCGAAGCAAAAAGAGGTTATGGACAAAAGGTGAGGAAAGCGGTAATTTTTTGATGTTAAAGGAGATGTTGTTGGATTGCGATAATGATACATTGCTAATTAAAGTGAATCCTGTGGGGCCGGTCTGCCACACCGGCGCTGACACTTGTTTCAGCGAAAAAAATCACAACACTGAGTTTTTGTATTACCTCGAACACATTATTGACCTGCGCCGCAAGGCGCCACCTTCAGAGTCTTATGTGGCCAGCCTGTTTGAAAAAGGCATAAATAAAATAGCACAAAAAGTAGGCGAGGAGGCGGTGGAATTGGTGATTGAAGCAAAGGATGATAATGAAGAATTGTTCCTTGAAGAAGCTGCCGATCTTATGTTTCACTATTTGCTTTTGCTTAACGCAAAAGGCTATAAATTGCAAGACGTCACAAAAATTTTAAAAAAGCGTCATTCAAAATAGCATGAGAATTCTATTGTTTTTATTGGTTTTGCCTTTATGTTCTTTAGCTCAAACAGCAGTAAAGTCTCCCGGTGTAAACGCTAACTTCTCAATAAACGGCGCCGTGACCGGGTTGCCTGACAGCACGATGGTTTTTCTGACACATCCCGGTAATAAGCAAATACTTGCTACCGATTACGTAAAAAATGGCAAGTTTAAATTATTTGGAAATGTGGAGACCCCTGATATTTACCATCTCTCTTTTATTGGTTATAAAGATGTAAGAGAGGTCTTTCTCGATAAGAATAAATTGACTGTTAGCGGCTCGGTTAAAGATCTTACCCGGCTAAAGTTTACGGGACCCGGTACACAAAACGATTATCAATTATATCAAACCAGGTTCGACCCCATAAAAACAAAACTTAACAACCTGGTTAGTAAAATAAACCAGACGGCCGCCGGTCCATCGAGAGACACGATGATTCAGGCTTTTGAAAAAAGCAAGCAAGCGGTATTGACACTGGTAGATGCTTTTGTAAAAGAAAAACCGGCAAGCCCGGTTAGCCCCTTCATTATCTACATTACCAGCCCGGTAAGCAGCGATATAAGCGAGTTAGAAAGAAGGTATAATATGTTGAAACCGGAAGGCAAAAGCGGTTTTTACGCCAATGAAGTACTTAAAATGATTGAGGCGTCAAAAGTAGGTTCGGTTGGTACGATGGCACCCGATTTTGTGCAGGCCGATACCGCAAACAATCCCATAGCATTGTCGTCTTTTAAAGGCAAATATGTTTTGGTAGATTTTTGGGCAAGCTGGTGTGGCCCCTGCAGAATGGAGAATCCTGCGGTTGTAAATGCCTATAATGCATTCAAGGATAAAAACTTTACCATACTCGGCGTTTCGCTGGATCAAAACAGGGACAAGTGGTTGCAGGCTATAAAGGTTGACAACCTTAAATGGCACCATGTAAGCGATTTAAAGTACTGGCAAAATGCAGCAGCCCAATTGTACCACATTTCAGGAATCCCTGCCAATATGTTGCTTGATCCCACAGGTAAAATTATAGCCCGTAACCTGCGCGGTGAGCAATTGTATAGTACGCTTCAGCAAATTTTGAATTAGGCCTTACACCTGTTTATATATGGGTTGCCCCTCTGGGGCAATTAAACAAAAGCTATCGTTTTTTCTACAGAGCGGTTACGCCGCTGGCGTAAATAACACCGAATAATTGGATTGTAAATCTTATTTAATTCGCCCAATCGTTGAGAAATTATAATAAATCGTATCAATCAAATTTGCTCTTGCATTTACGTCAGAGAAGTAAAGAATTTTGAATGATTTATTATTAGAAATATCGATTTACTACATACTTCATACTTAAGGTGCAATCATTTTAGTATACCACATACTTGAGATATAGTTATTTGTTTACGCCAGAGCCGTAACCTCTCTGTAACTTAATAATTATCGATATTTTCCCTGCCCCGGAGGGGCAGCCCTGAACGATTGGTTAAGTAAATTATTTGGGTTGCGCCTCCGCGACAATAAAAACAAACCTGTTGTATGTTTACAGAGCGGTTGCGCCGCTTGCGTAAAAACATGTTTTGGCAAATTGTAATGCAGTTGGTTTGGCAAATTATAATGCTTAAATATTGAATAGCTTTTATCGTTACTGAAATGCCCTCAACTAAATGTCCCCAGCTTTCTACCCCCAATAAAAAACCGCCCCTCAACTAAGAGGGACGGCTTTCATTTTCTATTCAAATATAAAACTTCCTATAGTTGGTTAGTAGCCTGCGCTTTGCTGTGGTTTAATGGTTGCGTTCGCATCAATCTCGCCTTGAGGAATAGGCCAAACCCATTCTCTTGCAGTGCTTGCCAATACTTTTTTAGCTGAGGCTAAAACTGCATCGGTGCGGTTAATGGTGCGGGTACTTCTTTTTAAATCGAACCAACGATGTCCTTCACCCAATAATTCTTTCCTTCTTTCCAAAGCAATCTCATCAGTCAAAGCGATGCCGGTAAGCACAACCGGTACATAACCTGTAATACGTGCTGCTCTCAAATCGTTTAAATCAGTAAGGCCCAACACTTCTTTTGCACCACCCAACATGGCTCTTGCTTCGGCCCTTATTAAATACATTTCGCCGGTGCGCAATGCTTTCCAGTTTACCAGGTTATCCAGCGTAGTGCCTCGTGTATTAAACTTGCTTAAAATTTTACGGGGCGATGTTGCCCATGGTGATACAGGCGAAGAACTACCGGTAGCCCTGCTGGCCAAATACGAGGTAAAACGAATGTCGTTAGCCTGGTCGTAAGTTGCTGCCAAATTAGCCGAAGGGCTAAACCTGTTCCTGTTTGAGGAGGCAATATGAATTCCGGCCGAAGGAGTGCCTTCGCCTGCATTAAACGGAACCGACCATAGCACTTCTGCTACCGAAGCATCTCTCCAAATATTTGGAAAAGCGGTTTTTGAAGCCAATGGTACTGCACCAATTACCAGTGTAGCATAATTTTCGGCAGCAGCATAATCTTTGGCATACAGGTACATCCTCGCCAGTAATCCCCTTACTGCATTTCTGTCGAGGTAAGATTTATTTGAAGTCGTATTAACTGACTTGTCCGTATTTCCCAACAGCGTTTCGGCTTCGGTCATATCTTTTAAAATAGCATCCCACGATTGCTTAACTGTTAAACGTGCAGGCTTGGCGTCAATATCTACCGCCGAAACAAAAGGAATACCCAGGGCCGAAGAGTTGCGATCAAAATCGGTACCCCAAAAACGCAGCGCATCAAAATGGGCCATACCGCGTATAGCCAGGGCCTGCCCTTTAATACGGTTAACCCTTGTAGGATTGGTTGCGGCAAATTGCTCTAAGTTTCTTAATACCAGATTAGCTTCGGCAATAACAGAATAGGCGGCTGTCCAGGCAATTTCTAAATCGCTTTCATCGGTTGAAAAAGTCCAGTTTACCTGCGTTGACCAGTTGGCAAGATCTTCATTTGTTTGCAACAGGTTATCTGCCATCATATCGGGTAAGGCGGCCCACGTACTGGTAGTCTGACCTCCGCTTCCAAAATAACCGGTACCTCTGAAAAGAGCATACGCACCCGTTAAGGCAAATTCATATTCATCCAGATTTTTATAAATCTGCGAACCATCTTTCACAAACTGAGGTTCAACCTCAATAGTTTTATTGCACGAAGTGCTTATAAGTAAACTGCCGGTAAAAAGGGCAATTATTAAATATTTGTAGTTCATTTTAATTTTTTTAGTTAAGGGTGATTAAAGTCCAAGAGACAATCCAAAGGTTACTGTCCTCAGTGCAGGATATTGTGCTCCTGCTAAAGAGCCTGAATTGATCTCAGGATCGTAGCCGCGGAAATTGGTCCAGGTAGCCAGGTTTTGACCTTGTACAAAAACCCTTGCATTGGTAACTTTAATTTTACCTAAAACGCTATTTGGAATGTTGTAAGCAACACTTGCATTACGCAACCTTAAAAAGTCTCCTTTCTCAACAAAGTGTGTTGTGCCCGATCTAAATGTTGCGGTTGCTCTCGGAATTTCAGTTATCTGTCCCGGAGCTCTCCACTCTCTTAATAAATCTGTAATCAGGTTATCGGATACATAGATTGGGTTTTCTACGTTAACCCGGTCGTTATTATACAAAGTATTGCCTTTTACAAAGCTGAAGAAAGCGCTTACTTCAACTCCTTTATAATTTAAGCTTGAACCAAAACCACCGAAATAAGGTGTTTCAAAACTGCCTAACAATACCCTGTTAGCCGAGCTAAAAGTTTCTGTTTCTTTTCCATCAATATCGAGAAATTTAGGATTACCATTGGCAGGATTTACACCGGCATATCTAACCAGAAATAATGAGTTAATGCTTTCGCCCACCCGGTTGATAACAAGACCACTGATAATTTCTTTTTGATCGCCGACCAGTTTTTTAACCTTGTTTTTGTTGTAGGTAAAACTAACGTTGGCTTTCCACGTAAAGTTTTTAGTGTTGAGGATATCGCCATCAAAAGAAAGTTCCACTCCACGGTTTTGAAGTTCACCAATGTTTGAGGTTAAGGAAGGGTACCCCGTTGTTCTGGAAAGCTGCTTGTTAAGAAACAAATCTGTGGTGATGGAATTGTAATAATCACCATTTACACGCAGGCGGTTTTTCAACATGCTCATTTCAAATCCTGCATTTAATGTCTTCTTTCTTTCCCACTGAAGATCAGGATTAGCCAATTGTGTTTGCACCAGGCCACTTACACCATTGTAAACGGTTCTGCCATAAATTTCACGTGATTGAAAATCGCCAATACCCACCTGGTTACCTGATGAGCCATAACTAACTTTCAATTTCAGATCACTCAGGATATTGCCTTTTAAACCAGTCATAAAACTTTCATCGCTTATAATCCAGCTTAAACCAACCGATCCAAAGTTTGCATAACGCTTATTGGCACCAAATCTTGATGAGCCATCGCGACGAGCACCGCCACTTAAGAAGTACTTGTTTTTAAACCCATAATGAACATCAGCAAAGTAGGAGAGTAATCCATTCTCGCCACCAGTACCATTAACAGCCGGAATAAATCCATTGGTAGCATTACCTGGTGTAATACCTGACTCATTTTCGAATGCACCTCCCAGGCCATAACCTGTAAAACCAAAGCTGCGTGCTTTTGACTTTACCATCTCATTAAAGACTGCCACGCTCAACGTATGATCCGAACCAAATTCGGTTGAATAGGCTATAGAGGTAGTTCCAGTGTAGCGGAAAATTCTGTCTGAGCCATGGCTAAAGCTTCCTCTGCCACCTGTGCTGCCCATGCCTGTTGAAGTTGTTGGATCGTTGTAAAAAGTATTATCGTTAATCCTGAAATCGGTACCCCAATTGGTTTTAAGCGTTAAGCCTTTTACAAAGGGAACGTTATACGCAACGAAGGCATTACCAACACCTTTGTACTGCTGCCTTAAATTACTATTCTCTAATAATTCTTGTAAAGCATGAGGTTGACCGGATGTTATTACTGTGTATTTGCCATTTTTATCATAGGGCGTCTCGTATGGGTTTAACCACCTGACAGCGTTTAATGGTGTAGCCAGACCCGTGTTATTTTCGCTGGTGTTATTAAATTCAGAATACCCAAAACTGATGTTAGTACCGAAGGTAAAATCACCGGCACCAGACTCAACATTTGCCCGGCCTGTATATCTTTTTAAACCGGTATTTTGTACAGTACCGGTTTGATCGAATATTGAACCCGACAAGTAGAAGATTGTTTTACCGGTACCTCCGGATGCGGTCAAAACATGGTTGGATGTTTTGCCGGTGCGGAAGAAAACCTTTTCCCAATTGGTCTCAATTTTTCTCAGACTGTCAACTTCGGCGGTGGTCCAGCCATAATCATTTCCATTTGCCAATTCGTAGTCAAGCTTTTGATTTGAGTTCATTAGCTCGAGTTTATTTTTTGGAGGTTCAGAACTTCCGTACTGTACATCGTAGCTCAATTTTGTAGCACCGCTTTTACCTTTTTTAGAAGTGATTACTATTACCCCGTTAGCACCCCTTGATCCGTAAACCGAAGTAGCAGATGCATCTTTTAATACACTAAGGGATTCGAAATCTGATGGATTTAAAGTAGAGAAATCACCACCGGTAATTTCAATTCCATCTAAAATATATAAAGGAGCATTGCTTCCTAAAATTGAACCACGTCCTCTGATTAATACGGAAGCCGCTGCACCAGGTTGCCCCGATTGGGCCTGCACCAAAATTCCGGGAACTTGTCCCTGCAATGCCTGGTCAAACGAGGCAATGGGGACTGACTTTATTTTATCGCTCTTAATGGTACTGGCAGCGCCGGCAAAATCCCGTCTGCTACCGGTTCTATACCCCGTAACAATTATCTCAGAAAGGTTGTCCACAATCGTTAGTCTTATTACTTGTGGTAATGAAGAAACAGGGTATTCAACTGTAGTGTAACCCACATACGAAATAACCAATATTCCTTTCTCAGGAGTATTGATGGTAAACGTGCCATCCGTTCCTGAAACAGCGGCTGCTCTGGAATTTTTTACAGAAATGGTAGCGCTGGCAATTGGAAGCCCGTCTTTGTCTGATACCACTTTACCCGTTACAGGGTTTTGTGCTAAAGCTATTTGATGCGTCATCAAACTTAGCAGTAGCATGAAAAATAAAAATTTCTTCAT
>JAJAYD010000238.1 GCA_026786345.1 Chitinophagaceae bacterium | reverse complement strand
GCCTGTCTTAGGCCGTCCAATGCTTTTATTGGTTTAAAAATCTCATTGCCGGTTTGTTGATCTACCATCTGTAATTGAACCCTACAAATACCATTGTTATTGGTAAAACAGGTAAACTCATTAATGCCCCAATCGATAGGCTCGCCACTAATGATTATCAACTTTGTATTACCTGCAAAAAAGGTTTTTAACACCGGTAGATCGGTATGCCAAACCTGTTGCAAACCTGGCACTGCATTCATAAAATTCCGGACCCTTGTTTCATGCATTTCAATATGGTTATTGTCGCGGTCGTTTGCCATAGCCTCTACATACCAAGGTATTGCCATAACAAAATCATCGGCTTCCAGCATGGCGTTTCCATTACCTGCAAATGTGGTTACCAGTCGTTGTTGCGACCGGCGTTCGCTTAATACGGCAACTACCGTTACTGCCATTAAAAAGATGGCTAACAGGCATAAGCCAACAATTGAAAACAATCTGAAGCGCTTAACTTTTTTATGCTCTTCTACATCCTTACCAATCAGCACGTCCTTATCAATACGCCTAAGTACGGAGGAAAGGTTGGCTACTGCATCCAGGAACCGCGGATCCCGTATGGTTAACTGCTCTTTTCTTATCCAGGTAAGGTCAATCCATGTTGGCTCGTGAGAAAAAAGTGCCTGGTCGAATTTTGGGACAGCCGTTGTGCTGTTCCAGTCAAAATCATTTTTAATATCATCCCACAAAATGGCCCCGTCAGTTAACACCATGATGATGTTTGGTGAACGCATTCCGGCAAAGGCTTCCAACTCCTTTTTAACCCATTTTGATTGTGCTGCCTGCGGCGAAGCGAGGTAGATAAAATGCTCAGAGCTTTGTAAAGACACTTCAATAGCGCTCCACAGATCGGGGTTAGCGGTAAGATTTGTCTGGTCGCAAAACACCTGGATAGCCCTTAATTTGTACCAGGGTTTTGCAAAATTTTGCAAGGCCGATTTTAACTCTGGCGCTAAGCGGCTATCTGCAGCCCTGCTATACGAAATGAAAGAAGTGTACTTAAACATACTATGCATATTGATAATCCAATATAACGATTAGACGGTCCAATGCATAGTAGGTGGCGTATTATTCGTAACCTTCCGTCGACTATTAATGCCACCAGGTTTTAATTAAATGCTGGTCTATATCAACTGCCTTGCCTTTAGCTCCAGGTATTTATTAATGGTGTTGATAGTTAGTTGCTGTGGCGTGGTAAGTATTGCTTGAATGCCATATTGCTGAAGCTCCTTTGCGATCATTCTTTTTTCGAAAGCAAATTTTTCGGCAATGGTTTTGGTGTAGACTTCTTCTATGTTATTGGCAGGGGAGGCGATAACGTTTTTCAATTCAGTATTTTCAAAAAAGACTATGAGCAATAAATGATGTTGCGCAATCTTTCGCAGGTAGGGCAATTGGCGTTTCATACCACTCATCGATTCAAAGTTGGTAAACAATACCACCAAACTTCGCTGGCTTACTTTACGGCGAAGCAAACTGTATAGTTGTTCAAAATCGCTTTCGAGGTAGCGGGTTTTTTGATTATACAAAACTTCCAAAATAGCCTGCATTTGTGTTGCCTTTTTGTTTGCCGGCAAAAACGAGCCTACCTGTTCGCTAAAAGTTACCAGGCCGGCCTTGTCCTGTTTGGTCAGGGCTACATTGCTTAATACAAGAGTGGCATTTATGGCATAGTCCATCAGGCTCAACCCTTCAAAGGGCATCTTCATTACACGGCCCTTATCAATAATGCAATACACCTGCTGGCTCTTTTCATCCGTAAAATTATTTACCATCAATGATCCCCTGCGGGCTGTGGCTTTCCAGTTTAGTGTACGGTAATCATCGCCCTGCACATATTCTTTTATCTGCTCAAACTCAAGGCTATGGCCCAGCCTTCTTACTTTCTTAACCCCCACTTCGCTCAACCTGTTACTAATGGCCATTAGCTGGTACCTGCGCAATTGTATGTACGATGGATATACAGGCACCTCTGCCGGCTGTGCAAATTTGAATCTTCGGTTTATCAAACCTATAGGACCGGTAACATAAACGTTTACCGTACCGAATGAATAAAGACCTCTTTTTACCGGTCGAAGGCTATAGTCAATATGCTGTTGTTCGCCCGGTACAAGCCTCGTGTTGAAAGAAACATTCCTGCGTTGAAACTGGTGTGGAATTTCATCAATTACCTCAACATCTATAGCAAAAGTGTATTGATTTTCTAAATCAATTCTTACTGGATTTTCATCGCCATTGCTAAACCTGTCGGCATGAGATCTTGCCGCAAAAATTCCGCTGGCATTGCTAAACAACAATGTATAATCCAACACGAATAACACAATCAACACAATGAAAGCGATAAAAGGGAGAAGCCGCATCCATGATAAAAAAAAAGCTGCAACAAATAAAATGGCCCCTACCGATATGGCGATATGCCAGCGCCGGCTGAAATACAAGGGAGCAATATAATATGACCAGAATTTCTTCAAAGCGCAGGTTACATTTAGCGGGGGACTTCAACTTTTTTAATGATAGCCGCAACAACTTCATCGGGGGTGCCACCTTCCATTTCTTTTTCGGGTGTAAGAATGATACGATGCCTGAGAACGGCCGGTAAAACTTTAATCACATCATCAGGCGTAACAAAATTTCTTCCATTTATGGCTGCAATAGCTTTGGCACTTTTTAATACGGCTACCGATGCACGTGGCGAACCACCTAAAAACAAGGCTTTATTATTTCGGGTTTCAAATACCAGTTCGGCTATATAGCGCATTACTTTTTCTTCAACATGCAGACCTGCGGTTATACCCCTGAAGCGTTGAATATCTGCGGCTGTCAATACAGGCTTAACCTCCTCTGCAAAGTGGGTGGTTTTACCGGCGTGGGTATACTGCAATATCAACAGCTCTTCGTCAAGCGTTGGATAACCTACTACTATCTTAAAAATAAAACGATCCAACTGAGCTTCGGGTAAGCGGTAGGTACCCTCCTGCTCTATGGGGTTTTGAGTGGCCAACACTAAAAAAGGCGGAGGCATTAAATAAGTAACGCCATCGTAGGTTATTTGCTTTTCTTCCATCACTTCAAACAAAGCAGCCTGCGTTTTAGCCGGCGACCGGTTGATCTCATCTATTAAAACAATGTTGCTAAAAATGGGGCCCTTTTTAAAAGTAAACGTTCCCTGCTGTGGATTGAACACCGATGTGCCCAACACATCGCTCGGCATAAGATCGGGCGTAAATTGTATGCGGCTAAAAGGTACCGCAAGGCAGCGGGCAAGTAACTTGGCAGACAGCGTTTTTGCAACACCAGGCACGCCTTCAATCAACACATGTCCATCGGCTAAAATAGCGGCAATCATTAAATCAATCATTGCGCCCTGGCCAACAATTACTTTAGCAATCTCCTCCTTTACCAGTACTACAGCATCACGCAATTGCGCTATTTCGGTTTGGGTATTTTCCTGTTCAAATTCCATATTGTCAAACTTGTTTATAAAAATTATCCATGCTATGGTCTAACGATAATAACAGATCATCGGTTACTTCATGGTTTTGTATGGTAGTTATTAGGCGCACCATCTCTTCAATTTCTTTTTGAGGAACACCACTTTTTCGCGACAATGTTTCAACAAACTGCACATCCATTTCGGTGGTTTGAAGAAAAAAACGATGCCTGATAAACTCAAAAAAGTAAGATATCTTTTTATCGGCAATACCTGCGTTATCCTTCTGGTTAAAATATACATTCGAAACTGTTTGCACAAAATCCAGCGAGCTGTTGCGAAGCGGTTCCACCACAGGTATAATTCTTTGCCTTCTTTTCATAGCAAACAAAACATAAATCAGCAAGCCTGCCATTGTCAACCGTAAAGCCCACAACAAATAAGGGTTATTTAAAATGAAATATAAAGGCGTCTGTTTTATTTGTCCGCCCGGTTTGTAATACTCATCCCAATAAACGGTTTGTGTGCCTGCCGGTATGTAGGACAATGCTGCCGATGAGTATTGATGATTGTTTCTAAATAATAAAAAATAATTACTGAAACATATAGGAGCAGCATGCAGGTATAGTGCACCCTTGCCATACGATAGCTTAATGAAGTTTGGCTGTCCCTTATCGTTTACCCCGAGGATGGTTGCAAAAGCAGTATCAACCTTAGTAAAATATTCGTTTATGGTATTTTTTAAAAACGTATACTGGTTTGGTGTTTTTAAAGTTGGATTAACGAGGTTAATTGAAGTAGAATCGTTGCCGGTTAATGAGAAGCGGGTACTTGTTTTAGCCCTGAAAGATTTAAGCACCAGTCCGTCAAAATTAATAGCTGAAATAAATGCAGCATTGCCCCGGTGAACAAATTGCCGCAGCTCATCAAGATCGTTTTTGGAAGGTGTGAAAGTGGGCGTGATAATGACATACGCAGAAGCATGAAGCTCCTGGTCGTTGAGTAAATTGTAAATGGGATCGCTGGCAACTTTTACCTGCGCCGCAGCAAAAATATCTTTCAACCGGTTAAAAAGAATGTATCCTCCAAATGGATTCTTATCTGCTTTTGCCACTGTTACTGTCCAGTCCAAAGGCTTTGGCCTGTTTACTTCTGCAATAACATACAAAGTAAATATTACAATGAAAAAGAGTATAAATTTTCGGCTTCCCTTCATTGTAACCAGCTGTTAAATGATTGAAATTTTTGTTGAAGGACTTCGTAAGTTTCTTTATCTATTAGGGTTTCGCCGTACCATGTATATTCAAAATCATTGGTCAACTCTTTAAAAGCGGTAACCCATTGACTGCTGCTAACTTCCCGGATGTAATCCGTATTGGTTTTATTTAACTGCCAATTGATGTGGCCTTGGTCCGACATGCTTTTTAATACCTGCAAATAAAGCAGCCGAACACTCAAACGATATTTTCCACTAGCCTCCGCAGCGGCTATGGCCTCATCAAAAGCAATGGAATTTATGTCGTCGGAGCCGGTAGTATATTGCAAACCTTTGCCACTTTTACGACCAAACAATCCATTTTTGTTCATGCCGGTAAACTTAAACACAAACAATGCCACCATAGCCACCACAAAAATTACCAGTAAAGTCCATGCAGTGGTTTTACCCTGCTTTGTATTTAGCAGTTGACCTATCTTAAACCAAAACCAACTCCAAAAATTGTCCCACAGGCTTATGGCTGGTTCTTTCAATTTGTTGTACTGAAATGCCTGTTGTTTTTTAAACGAAGCAATAGCTGAATTGTTGAAGGAGCGTTGCCGGATAGCCCCGGTGTCCATTTGCAAAGTTTGCTGCGCCTTTACAGCACCAAACAACATTAAAAAGTACCATACAAGTAGCCGGGCTTTCATTAATACTGTTCTTGTATGTTGTCAAAATTGGTGGTACCGTCACCTATCGAATCCAGCTTCCGCATCATACCAACTCCGTCTTTGCGTTCTGCCAAATTATAATAATGCAACACAACCGAAACATAGAAAATAATGTAAAACAGGAACGAAAAAATGTTTAAGATAGAACTGATGATGTCTACTGTGGTATTAAGGTCTTTAGTGGTGAAATAGTATAAAACACCCGTTACAGCACCCACAATGGCGGTTATAATGCCGGCACTGAATGTGTAGATTATGTAAACCAATATGTATATACCAAAAGAGATCCAGAAGTTGTCTTTTATGAGGGCAAAACATCTTGAAAATGCAGCTCCAAACGATTGATCTTCTAACATAACAATGCACGAAAAAGGCATGAGCGCCACCACCAGAAATATACCTGGAAATATGCAAAGCACAAAACCCAGGGTCATAACTATTGCAATGATTACACTGTAGATTAACAAGGCGGGAAAATAAGACCTGAATATTTTAAATACTTCATCAATGGTCGGTTTGGCGCCATCGTGTTGCTCATAATACTTCATGTAAGCTATGATGACCCCCTGCATGGCAACAATGTTTATCCAGGCAAAAAGCAACACTAAAAAAAAATTGACAGTAAAGATTTCAGACGGCAACTGACCTGCCCTGCGGCCGGTGCCCATAATTTGTTCCAGCAAGTTTCCTGTATCCTTTTGCTGCAATCCGCTAAATATGGCTGCCAATAGCATAAACACTCCCGAAATGCATAAAAAACTTAGCATTAAAGGTTTTAAATTTTGCCTGATAAACTGGAAGGTGTCATTTAAGTTGTCACTAAAATCCCTCACTTTTCTGAGTTCAATTTTTTGTTCAGCCATTGATTAAAGTTTTTGTTTTTTTGCTCGTTTTCAGGCTTTGAATTAACCTGATTGATTTTGTTATGCAACCTGTTGGGGTAAATAATAAAATACCACATGATAAAGCCGGCACTCGCTGTTAAAATAGATAGGCTTAGCCAGAGCGGCATATTGGCAAAGCGGGTTATATATCCTTCGATAAAGGCTGCCACCAAAAAAACAGGCAACAATCCAATCAATATTTTCAACCCGTCTTTTGCACCTTGTAAAAAAGAAACAGAACGGTTAAATGTTTTGGGAAAAAGAAAGCTGTTGCCTAATATCATACCCGCCGCACCAGCAATAACAATAGCCCATATTTATAAAGTTCCGTGCAGAAATACTACAGTTATACTTTTAAATCCCAATCCCTTCGAAATAAAATAATATTCAAACGAGCCAAGCATTAAACCGTTTTTAAACAACTGTATTATTGAACCTATTGAAAAGAAAATTCCAAATACAAAAGTGGCGATGGCAACGCCAATGTTATTGTATGCAATCATTAAAAACATACTGGTTGAGTCCATGGTTTTATATACACCGAATGGCTGCCCTTTCTCAATATTTTCATTGGTCATATTTACGTAGGCATCTCCTAAAATCAGGCGGATAAAATTTTCATCGTAATGTGCAGACAAGGCACCTATGCCACAAAACACCAGGAAAAAAATAAGTGACCAACCAAACTGCTTATGGTACTTTTTAAAAAGAAAGGGCAATTCAAACTGCCAAAAACTCCAGATGCGTGCTGCTTTCTCCTTTTTGTTTTTATAGATATTTTGGTGGAATAATGCCGCCAGGCCATTTAGGTAACGGGTTGTATTGCTTTTGGGGTAAAATGTTTTGCTGTAAGAAAGATCGTCGGTCAGCTCAATAAAGCGTTCGGCAAGTAAGTCGGCATTTTGCTGATGCGTGATTTCTTGTTCAAATGCTTTCCATTTGTCGGCATTTTGTTTTAAAAATTGAGCTTCTCTCATTATAGTTTACGCACCAAAGGCATTGCTGTAAATGTAATGGACAATTTGTACGCTTAAAGAGTTGTAAGATTATATTTTAAAAAGTTGTATTGAAATCGAAATCCAGGCAAATTGTAAGAATATTTTAAAGAAATATTGATGCATCCATTTCGCTATCAGTCAACAGCAATCAATACATAAAATCATGTTCTATATTATCTTCGCAGCCATATGTATCCTATAATTCGCGATTTATTATTCAATTTCGATGCAGAAGGGGTTCATCATTTTTCGATGGATGCCTTTAAAACGTTGAATAAGTGGCCATATTTTAACAGGATACTCGAACAGCAGTTCAGGGTTGACCATCACAAACTTCAAAGAAAATATTTTGGTATCTATTTTCCCAACCCGGTTGGTTTAGGGGCAGGGTTTGATAAAAATGCGCTCTACTTAAAAGAATTGGAATCGCTGGGTTTTGGCTTTGTAGAAATTGGAACGGTAACCCCATTACCACAGGACGGCAACGAAAAGCCAAGGTTATTTCGCCTGCCAAAAGACCAGGCACTCATCAACAGGATGGGCTTTAACAATCATGGAGTAAAGGTTATAGCCAACCGCTTAAGGCAACGTACCACAAGCATTATTGTAGGAGGAAACATTGGAAAAAATAAATTAACACCCAATGAAGAGGCATGGAAAGACTATGAAAAATGTTACACCGAACTTTTTGATTGTGTAGATTATTTTGTTATAAATGTTAGCTCACCTAACACGCCCGGCTTGCGCGAACTACAGGAAAAATCATCTCTCCAAAAAATATTTGGCCAGCTTCAAAATCTAAACCAGGGCCAGATAAAGCCCAAGCCTTTATTGCTAAAAATTGCTCCAGATCTAACTATTGGGCAGGTTGACGATATAATTGAGCTTTCTACGGAAATGAAGTTGAGCGGCCTTGTTGCCACTAACACCACCATAAACCGCGAAGGTTTGCTTACCCCTGCGAACGACCTTGAAAAGATGGGTGCCGGTGGTTTAAGCGGCAGACCGCTCACCAAACGATCGCTCGAAATTGTAAAATATATACACCAGCAAACCGCAGGCAAACTGCCCATTATTGCCAGTGGTGGAATTTTTAACGGCCAGGATGCTTTACATCAACTAAAAGCCGGGGCAAGTCTTCTCCAGGTATGGACAGGCTTTGTTTACGAAGGCCCCGCCATCGTTAAAAACATTTGCAGGGAGCTAATAAATTAAGCCTGGTTTAACAGGTATGCTACATGCAACCGGCTGGTAAATTCTCTGTCAGTCGCCTTCTCCTAAAAACTTATAAAAAATTATGATCATCCATATAAAACTGACGGAGGCAATCATTAACCAATGTCTTGCTTTGCACTATAGCCAAAAACCTTCAGGCAAAGGATTGGTTCGAAAGCTGTATTTGATACCAGCATTTTTAATTGCTTTGGCAGCTTACATCATCATCGATGAATTGCGTCAACCAGTTATTGGATTCAATTTTTTGATGGCGTTATTATACATCGGCTTTGCTGTTAGCTATTATTTTTTTATGAAGAAAAGGCTGATAAAAAGCGGTAGGCGAATGCTTCG
>JAJAYD010000237.1 GCA_026786345.1 Chitinophagaceae bacterium | reverse complement strand
GGCTTACCCGATTTGTGGGTTTTGTTTTCGCAGGAAGCGGAGGGGATATTTTTATACACTAATAAAGGGCATGGCCGGTTTGAAGAAAAAAAAGTACTCAGTTTCCCTTCTGTCTATGGATCATCTTACTTTGAACTGGTCGATTATAACAAAGACGGAATCGATGACATTGTGTATAGTTGCGGCGACAATGCAGATTATTCTACCATATTAAAACCCTATCATGGCGTGTATATTTTTGTGAATGATGGGAAAAATAATTTTAAACAGGTGTTCTTTTTTCATATTAATGGTTGCTATAAAGCAATTGCACGCGACTACGACAATGATAACGATGTTGATATAGCGGCCATTTCTTTTTTTGCCGATTACCGCAAGAAGCCTGAGGAAGGATTTGTTTATCTTGAAAATAAAGGTGACAATAACTTCAGTGCGTTTAGTTTACCCGAAACGCAACGCGGAAGGTGGCTAACAATGGATGCCGGCGACATTGATGGAGATGGAAAAACCGATCTTGTCCTCGGCAATTTTTCGATTGCTCCGGCGTTCATTAAGTCAGCATTCGACTGGCATAAAGGACCGCCATTCCTGGTATTGAGAAATACAGGAAAAAGGAATACCAAATAATTTTGCCTGCCAGGGTTTTTTTAATTGTGGCGTCAACAAAAAATTCTAATCTTTTCAAACTGGATTTGGTACGTTGCAATATATTGTGTTGCAATTAGCTGATATTCCTTTACAACAGATTGTTGTTGTAACAGACTGTTTAATATGATACACCAGGTTGATAACGCTACGGTAACGATGGCAACGTTTAAGCCTGTTGCTGAATTAACAGGTTTTGAAAAAAAAGTACCAAACAGCTAAATATAAAAATATCAAAAGTAGGTGCCGAAAGTATTACTTACATCTTAAGGAAGCATTACCGGCTTGATAAAACTCCATTTACTGCAGTGTATGAGAAAAAAGTAAAATGGACGTTTTCCTATAATTGAGAACCTTCAGCAAATGAAAATTTAGCATGTTTCAAAAATGTATGAAGAATTGATGAAACTATTATTTAGGCTCAGGGAACCCCATAAAGTATGAGAACAAGACTATTATGGTTGGTATTGGTTATAGCGTGTTTTAGTTGCAATCAAAAACAGCAACAAAAAGCTGATCCAAAATTACTGACCGACCGCAATTTGTTGCACAACCACATGCATCAATTAACTGAGGTAATTATTCACGATATGTTTTCGCCTCCTGTGTCAAGCAGAATATATAGTTATTCGTCCCTTGCGGCGTACGAGGCTATCAGGTTTGAGAAAGAAAACTATCCTTCCATAGTTAAAGACCTGCATGGCTTTCCACAAATGCCCGTCCCGGATAAAAATAAAAAGTATAATTATCTTCTTGCCGCTACTAAAGCTTTTTTTACGGTTGCAGAAAAAATTACCTTTTCTGCAGACACCTTAGATAATTATCAAAATAAGGTACTGGGTGATTTTAAGTCGTTATTAGACAAAGAAACGTATGACCGGTCTATAGCCTTTGGTTCTGCAGTAGGCAAAACAATACTTGAAAGAACTAAAATAGATAACTATAAAGAAACCCGGGGAATGCCGAGATTTTTAGGTAGTGACGAAGAGGGAAAATGGCGTCCGACACCTTCAGATTATTTAGATGCGTTAGAACCAAACTGGGATAAAATAATGCCTTTGGCGCTTGATTCAGCCGCAGAAATCAAATGCCCTGCACCGCCTCCTTACTCGCTCCAAAAGGAAAGCCCGTTTTATGAATCTGTGAATGAAGTATACCAGATCGGTACACACCTAACAGATGAGCAAAGGGATATAGCAAAATATTGGGATGACAATCCTTTTGTATTGGAGCATTCGGGTCACCTGATGTTTGGTAATAAAAAAATAACTCCCGTAGGTCATTGGATAGGAATAACAGGGATAGCATGTAAGATGAAAAATCTTGATCCTGTAGAATCTGCTAAAATGTATGCCCTTACTTCTATTGGAATGTATGATGTAATTATTACTTGCTGGCGCGAGAAATTTATTCGCAATGTCATTCGCCCGGTAACTGTCATCAACGATGTAATTGATAATAATTGGGTTCCCATACTTCAAACGCCTCCTTTTCCCGAACACAGTAGCGGTCATAGTGGTATTTCTGCTTCAGCAGCTACAATACTTACGAAGCGTTTTGGCGACAACTTCGCCTTTGAAGATACCAGTGATCTGGCTTATATAGGAATGCGACGTAATTTTACATCTTTTGTTTCAGCCGCCCGGGAAGCATCGATTAGCAGGGTTTATGGAGGCATTCACTATCGTACTGGTGTTGATGCAGGAGCTGAACAGGGAAGAGAGGTAGCTATGTATATAATTAAAAAATTTTTATAAGATTCCCCACCAGAAAGAAAGAAGCTGTAGCTGTTAAGTGAGCATGTAATAGAGGTTGAATTAGCGGAATGGTAATTGCATCTTACCTGGTTCACCATTGAAAAAATACGAAAATGAAAAAATTACTTATCGCAATCATTATGTTTTTAGCGGTTGGTTCAGCATCAATTGCACAAGAGAAAAAGAAAGAAGTTAAGGAAAAAGTTAAAAAAACTTCTACTGTTCCTCAAAAGGTGCACAACACTTTTAGTAAGCACAAAAAATACAAAGGTTATAAGGTGAAGCATAAAGTGGAGAATAAAAAAGGATAGTCATTCATTTAATCCTTTCGATTTCCAAATCTTATGAAGAAGAAGATAAAATAAAAAAGCCTCTTGGTGGAGGTTTTTTTTTACGATTCATTGCTGATAATCGAGATAATGATCATATTGATGACCGGTGTGGTGCATCAAACGAAACTTGATTTTTTATGCTTTCCTTTTTATCATGTGGTAGTTAAGGCCATTGATAATGTTGTCTATCATTTCAAAATTTTTCAGGTTTTTTAATAAGTGCGTCAACGATTTATAACCATACGTCCGCGGGTCAAAACTGGGATCAAGTTTTCGTAAATTGGAACCTATCGTTGACACGTTCACCTCGTCACTTTCGTTTGATGACATATCAAAAGCCTTGTTAAGCAATTTTATATCAAGCCCCGGCTTTTTTACTTTTTCTATAATTTCCTTTGCCGGCTTTCCAACTAATACTATTTCTGGTTCTTCGGGTGTTTCAGTAATCTCCAGATTTTCTACATAGGTAAATATTTCGCACGATCTAACGAATGCATTGGGTGTTTTTTTCTCACCTATGCCCATAACAAATACACCTTCTTCGCGTATGCGTTTTGCCAGTCCGGTATAATCGCTGTCGCTGGATACAATGCAAAACCCATCCACCTGACCTGCATGTAAAATATCCATCGCGTCAATTATGAGGGCGCTATCTGTACTGTTCTTCCCGCTGGTGTAAGAGAATTTTTGAATGGGATTGAAGGCGATATCGTTCAATATATTTTTCCATTTGTTCATTTGAGGCGTGGTCCAATCTCCATAGATGCGGCGAATGGTAACCTTACCATATTTAGAAGCTTCTTCTAAAATCAGGTCCAATATTTTTGGTTGGGCATTATCACCATCAACCAAAAGAGCTAATTTTTTTGTTTTCTCCATATTCGTTTCCAAGTTGTTTAAGATAATTCATTTTTAACCCATCATCAAAGCTATAGAGGTTGACCCTGGGGCTTGTCTTCAAGGTAAGGAGATGTGGCGGTCTCTAACATATTCATTTGAAAATACCTCAGGCGGTAAGCATTCATTGCGGTAAAGCCGAGTTTTTTAATAAGGCGATAATTAACCACCGCTCCAACCGGTGCGCCAATAATCGGAACCAGTTGCGCCATTTTAGCCAGGTCTATATAATCCCGGTACTCCTGCTGAAAAATCCGCCAATCGAATTGATTGATATCCTCGGGTAAATTTTTGCTATGTTCAGGCCAGTCTTCCAATTTCTTATAAACGTTTTGCACCGTTTCCTGGCTTGAAAAAGCCAATTGAAAAATGAATAAAATGTACAGCCGTTCTTTATAGTCTTTTACATCAAAGCCATACATGGCCCCTATGTCAAAAAGCAATTTCATTTTTATACCCAACAAAAGTGGAAAGTCCGCAATCCCTAATAAAATACCGCCGGCTCCGGTTAAACCACCTTCTGCGGCAGCAGTCTTTTTGTAAAAATTAATACGCTCTTTAATAACGGCCTCTTTCAATTCTAAAGACCCATTGATTGCTTTTTTATCAGTAATATATTCAGCGCCCAGCAACACCAGCCTCGACATTTGTTTTATGGCAACTGTTATAGCCTTGTGTACTTTCTCCGGAATATAATTATTCAGCTTTGTTTGTACACGTTTTGCAAGCTTATTTAAAAACGAGGGTCTGCGCAACATTTTGTGTTGCCATTTCGTTAGTTCTAAAGAGACCTGTTGTTCATATTCGTTCATTGCACAGACAGTTGTATATCCAAATGTAGCTATAATAGAAGCAATAGATTTTCCGCCACCCTTCGACTGAACGAAACATTTTCTCTGTATTTTAAGCTGTAATGGTAAGTATTGCATTATTTCAATATTTAGTTAATTGAATTTTAAGGAAACACAAGTAACTGGTAAGTAATATTTTGTGCATTTAGTCAAGCTGTAAAAATCCAACAACGCCTTGTCATGGGTTACAAAAGGTTGCTTTTTGTATACACGGCATTATATTTGTCTTTTCGCGGGCCTTTATAAATTGAATTTGCCAGTTAGAGTATAGAAAATTGAAATGCAGAATTTGTGAGGAAAGGAATTTTTAAATGACTAAAATCTATTGGTTATGAACAGGATCTTTTTATTCATTTTGCTTATTGCACCTTTATCGTTGTTTGCCCAAAAGGCAGATACTAAAAAGGAAGGATTAAAAGGCATAGGCAGTTTTTATGCTACACGTTTTAATGGCCGTCCCACTGCGACGGGAGAAATCTTCGAACATTCTAACCTGACCGCAGCGAGCAATAGTTTTAAATTTCATTCCTGGGTAAGAGTAACCAACCTCCAAAATAATAAGTCCGTTATCGTTCGCATTAACGATAGAATGGCTGTAAAGAGCGCCAATAAAGGACGGATTGTTGATCTTACCAAAGCAGCAGCTCAAAAGTTGGGTGTTGGTATTGGTGGGCTTATTAAAGTGCTTGTTGAAATAGTTCCGAAGGAAGAAATCTTCTAAGTAGTAAAACACTCAACTACATTTATTTTCACGATATTGCGGCGAATTAATTGTTGAAAATAAATCAAAAGTTTATGAAGAAAATACTACTAATAGTATTGATTTTCGGAATTACTGCTTCCCATGCACAGGTAACTCAATATAAAAAAAGACCTACTTTATCTATTAATTTTATAGGTAACGATTTTAGGTCTGCCCAACTGATCAAGCAGCAATCGCTTTCCACTGTATTACGTGATAAAACTTTTAGCTCATTAAGCCAGCTTAAATATGGTTTGGGTTTTGGCTATTTTCAGGGATTGAGCAGCCATGTTGATTTCATGTCAACCTTAAATGCATCGCTGCTAAAATACCCGTTTAAAAATATGCCTGCTGCAACCAGCGATAAAGTTTTGTTGGAAGCAGATGCAAACGTTAACATCAAATTACTTACCGATAACTATACGGTTGTGCCTTACCTGACAGCAGGAGTAGGTGCCTCCATGTTCAGCAATAAATTTGGAGCTTATATTCCAATTGGCACGGGCCTGCAGTTTAATTTAGGGCAGGAAACCTTTTTGTTTACACAAGCTCAGTACCGGGTAGGAATTACTGATCTAACCAATGAGCACTTTGTTTTTTCATTAGGCTTTGGAGTGCCATTGAAAGACAAAAAGGAAACAGTTTTACCAACTCCTCCGGTTCCTGAACCGGTTGATACAGATGGAGACGGTATTTTGGATATTAATGATAAATGCCCAACAGTTAAGGGTGTAATTAAATACGATGGTTGTCCCGTACCTGATACGGACAACGATGGCATTAACGACGACAATGACGCCTGCCCTACTGTTGCTGGTGTTGAAAAGTACAAAGGCTGCCCGGTACCAGATACAGATAAGGATGGTATTGATGACGACAACGACGCCTGCCCGACTGTACCCGGAACAGCAAGGTATAAAGGTTGCCCAATACCTGATACTGATAAAGATGGGGTAAACGATGAAGAAGATGAATGTATAAATCGTCCGGGCCCTGTAAGCAATAAAGGATGCCCGCTGCCTCCTAAGCCTGAGGTTGTAATGGCAGTAAATAAAGCCGCTACACGTATTTATTTTCAAACCGGCAGTGCTAAATTGTTACCTAAAAGTTTTACCGCATTAAACGAAGTGGTAAAAATTTTAGAAGACGATAGTACACTTGGATTGGATATTGAAGGACATACCGATAATGTTGGAACTGATGAGTTCAACCAAAAACTTTCGGAGGACAGGGCGAAATCGGTGTCCACCTACTTTACAGGTAAGGGCGTTAGTACAGACCGCATAACTTCAAAAGGTTTTGGTGAAAGTCAACCTAAGGTTGACAATAAAACAGCAGCAGGCCGGGCTCAAAACCGCCGTGTTGTAATGCAATTAAAGACTTTATAATATTTTAGGCAAAGTAAGCTGCTTTATAGAGGCCTCTTGTTCGCAAGGGGCCTTTTAGTTGATGCTATATCAGGTTTGTGAACTTTCGACTAAATAAACAATTAGGTTACAAAAAGTAAACTTGCAATATTTCTAACCTAAACTTATATTTAAATTAGTCCGGTTGCCCCGGTAGAATGTTGTTGCTGTTTCAAGGTTTTTATAGTTAACACTTAAACAAACATCTTATGCTCAAATTAAACTTTTCGCCTTTTCCTCTGCTACAAACCGAACGCCTCACTTTACGTAAAATTAATATTGAAGATGCCGAAGGAATATTTGCCCTTCGATCTGACGACCGGGTTAACCAGTTTATTGACAGGCCAAAAGCACATTCAGTGGAGGATGCCCGAAATTTTATTAACCAGATCCGCAACAGGGGAAGTAACAATGAGCTTTTATATTGGGCGATCACTCAAAAAAAGAATGGTGATCTAATAGGTACGATTGTATTCTGGAATATTTCGCCTGAGGAAGAAAGGGCAGAAGTAGGTTTTGAACTGTTACCTGATTATCAGGGGCAGGGCCTTATGAAAGAAGCATTGCTGCGGGTAATTGATTATGGGTTTAATCAACTGGGTTTACATATGATAGAAGCTTTGCCCGAAGAACACAACGAAAAATCGCTGGCACTTTTAGAGAAAACTCATTTTGTAAAAGATGATCGGTACAACCATGCATTTCAAAACCCTGAATCGAATTTTAAAACTGTCAGGTTCACGCTGTTAAATGCGCGATAACCTGTAGCAAAATATTGCTACTTACTTATTCCACCAATAATTAAGTTTTAAAACAAAAGCCCGGTTACGTACCGAGAAGGGGGCTGGATAGTAATTGTCGGTATATACCAAAAACAAGTCGCTGGCAGGTTTGTAGCGCCATTGTAACCTGCTGTTTACATTTATGTTTTTAGCCTGCTGGTTGTATTGTATAAAAGTTGAAAAGAATAATTTATTAGTGAAGGTGATATCGGACTTGGAACCAATGAGCCAGAATTTAGTTTTTCCATAAGGCGAGGGCAGGTTGATATCGTTGTAACTGGCATTGGCGGATAGGCTTACATGTGGTTGAAAACGGTACCCTAACTCTGCGGCAATACTGTTCCTTGTGCCATGCTGATAATAACTTCCAAACCTGGTGCTAAACGAATACGTAAACACACTTTGCGGTTTCGAAATAAAATCAACACCAACAGCCTGCCATGTATGTTGTGAGCCTCTTGGCAAAGTATCCTTACCAGAATTGGTGGGATCAAAAGGCAACAACAACTTTACGTACTCATCTATCACAGATAAAGAAAACACACTCGTTTTTCTAAAATTGAGCACATAGGCTAATGTGTTGGCATGGTCGGTTTCCTTCATTCTGGTGTTGAAGAAATAAGAGCTGATAAACCTGGGACCATGGCTTAAAATCTTTTTACTTTTCGAAAAAAACAACCTTGCTATACCCGGGCTTAACCTTACGAAACCTGTACGGGGCACATAGCCAACCTCTGCTGTATAATTTTTGCCCACCCACTCCTGCTGCATAAGTATGTTCCAATACCTGCTGTTGTATAGCAGGTTAGCTGCCTGTACAAAATCATCACCCTTTTTACCCGGTGAGAACGATTTAAGAAAAAATGCTTTTCCCGTCCAAATATTATTGGGGCTGGCCAGGTTATACTCTAACCCTATATTCCGGTTATAGTCGGTGTAAACAGGTTTGGAAGAATCTTTAGGTAATTGGTATTGAACAGACTGTTTATTTACGAAGATGATACCAATATTTGAACGGGTAAAAACTTTACGTTGTAAGGAAAGAATGGCAAAATTCTGGTCGGGCAATGCGGTTTCTTCAACTTTGGATGTTTGCATATCCATCAGTCCTATGCGCCAATCTTTGTTAAGCTTTCCGCTTAACCGGGCACCTGCACGTATGGGCACACCCAGGCCTATCCGACGCGAAAAAAATGGCCTGATCGTATTATAACCAAAGTTGGCAAACAGGTCGCCATTCTCTAAAAAGAATTGTCTTCGTTCCGGAAAAAATAATTCAAACCTGTCGAGGTTGGTTACCTGCCTATCCACCTCAACCTGCGAGAAATCCGGGTTGATGGTCAGATCTAAATTCAGGGATGTTGTCAAGCCAATTTTTACATCTGCCCCGGTTTTTTGGTCGGTGCTTGTCTTCAAATTTTTATTATAGGTTTTAAAAACGCCCCCTAAAACATAAGGAATCACAGAAACATTTGCACCCGGATCTGGTGGCGGATTATCCCAGACAAGAGAACCTGTATAGGCAAGTGAAGCCGTAGGAAATTGCCGGGGCACAGGGGTCCAACTCGATTTTTCGGTTGTTTTTAAGTCCAGCCTGCTAAAGTTGATTCCCCATTCGGTAATGCTTTTTTTATAGCGAATGGTTTTAAAAGGCAGCGCCATTTCAAAAACCCATTTCTCAGGGTTATTGCTTACAGCCGAAGTCCACTTATTGTCCCAGTTTAAATCAACAGCAGCACCATTGCTCATAATGCCATCCCATTGTGCTCCTTCGGCATTAGCCCCAAACGAAAAGCCGTTGGTTTGGTCGTTAAAAGGGTCCATGAACAAAAGAAAGTTGTCATTCTTTCCAAATGCAAAATCGCGGCGAAGCGATTCTACAAAGTTGGGTCCGCTAACTGCGGTATAACATTCGGCCAGCAGGTAAATGTTCTTGTCGTCATACGTCATTCTAACGTCGGTTCTTACCCTGGCCTTACTGGTATCCATAGGCAGCACCATATAAAAATCTGAAGCAATCTGAGCAACCTGCCATGCAGGATCATTTGCTAATCCATCAATTTTTATGGGCGATGTAGTCTTTTTAATATGAAGTTGAAAACCGGCATTTTTCTTCTGAGCCGTAAGCGAAAAGCAGTTTAAACCAAGCAGGATGGCAATCAAGGTCTGTTTCATTCTGTATGCAAGAGGTGTTGAACGAATGTAAGTGAAACGAAACTTTTGAAGCCAAAATAGTGAGCACAATTTTTGAAGTATGTGCTTTTAGTATCTATAAATTGGGGAAAATAATTTAGCAGTGGAAGAGCTTAAATAATAAACGGCCGAAGGCTAAATGAACAGGCAATTGTAAATGAAAACATCAGGTCATTTATTTGCTTTCTCTTTTATAATTATTATTCTTCAGGCTATTTTAATTAAAATAGCTGCCGGTAAACTTCAAAAATTTTACAATGGAAAATATAAGGCCTTTCCCAACCATCCAATCTTTTGGCGATGTATTTTTTGCTTTTTTCAGAGCAGCCCTCGGACTGTTGCTCTTGTTTAGAGACATTGATTTTATTTTTGACATGAGCCATCTGGAGAAATTAATAAGCAGCACCGGCTTTACGTACAATACCGGGGTAATTGCTTACCTCATAAGCAGTATTCATTTGTTTGGAGGTGCTTTGATAGTGTTAGGGTTGCTTACCCGTATCGCAATCATTTTGCAAATACCTATTGTTTTGGCAGCCGTTCTTTTTAATATGATGTCCACTACTTATGGTTCTCTACCCGAATTAATCCTCTCATTTACGATTTTGGTCTTATTGGTTTTTTACCTGGTAAAAGGTCCGGGAATGATTTCTATGGATCATTATCGAAAGCTCTACCAATTGTAAACAGGTAGATTACCTAAGCTCTTTATACAATATTGTCGTCGGCTCCCCGTAACAAAGAGCATAATATAACCTTCACCACATAGGATCATAGGCACATAAGTGCCTCAAAGGCTGCTATGAGTAATTACCTGGTATCTATTTAACTGGTGTGGCAATAAAAATTAGTCTGCGAAAATCTTACAATAAAATTTAAACAGCTTCTTAGAAGCTGACTAAAAATGATTTTTTTGGATACCAGCTACGGTTTTTTATAGCGTCCCCTGTTGCCACGCTTGGTTCGAAGGCATATTATCATAGCAGCGGGGCGGTTTACCCTGAGCCTGTCGAAGGGTCGCAATCCTTTCATCTGTTGTACATATTGCATCGGCCGGCTTCGAAGTAAATGTTACAAACTAGATTTAAACAGCCTCTTAGAAGCTGTATAAAAATGATGTTTTATTATACCAGCAGCAGTTTTTAATTGCTTCTTCCTCCGCTGTGGCGGAGCACTTTATCTGTAGTCCCGATAGCTATCGCATAGGCGTCAACTTAAGCAAAGGTTAAGCACGATAGAAACCTTACCACGTAAGGGTTTAGGCCATAAAATGATATTTAAAAAGTTGCTATAAAAAGATACGGTACAAGTGAGTGACACAACCGGATTTGAATAAAGGACTAATGATTGTCCCAAAAAAAAACAGTTAAG
>JAJAYD010000236.1 GCA_026786345.1 Chitinophagaceae bacterium | reverse complement strand
GATCTTGACAATCTGTTACCAAGCGATTTTAGGGGAACGGCAGCCGAAAATTATTTACGTGACTTTGTGTCTACAGCCCATCCATATGCACCATTGATTGTACCGGATTTGGCAAAAGCCGCTGATGTAGTGGTTGCCAAGCCAACCTTATACTTTGTACCCGACGACCTGGCTTTTGGATTGTACCGACCCCTGTTTGCCAATAAACTGGTAATGCTCGAAGAAAAGGAACCAACACCCGATGGTGCCGACAGTAAATCCACCGCCAAACTAATTAATAAACTGCTCGACGATAACGAGCACCATGTGGAGCAGGTGCCGGTATTAAAAGCAAGACTGCTGGATGTATTGCTTGCAGACTGGAACCGTCATATGGATCAATGGAGGTTTGGTGAGAGAGATACCGGGCAGGGAAAACTGTATTATCCTATGCCCCGCGACCGCGATGAAGCCTTATCTAACTCCAACGGGTTGATTGCAAAAATTCTGGCATCTAATTATATGCCCTGGTACGCTGGATTTAAAAATAAAATTCATGGCTTTAAGTGGCAGGCTTATGCTGCAAAAGATTTTGACCGCATGTTTTTAAACAGTATTGAAGAAGACGATTGGAGAAAGATCATATCCGAATTTCAAAGCAGTGTAACCGACCAGGTTATACATGACGCTGTATTAAAGTTGCCGCCACCTATTTATGCCATACGAGGACCACAGATTGAGCAAACACTTAAAGCAAGGCGGCAGAACCTGCTGAAAGAGGGCATGGATTATTATCATTTTTTGGCAAGAGAAGTAAATATATCGGGAACCAACCAACGCGAACTTTTTAAAGTAACCCAGGCAGGCAATCAAATACAGGTTAGGGTGTACAAACGTAACAGAACTGCCGACTCGCTATCTGTTATGTATAACCGCAAGTTCGACGAAAAGTCAACGGAAGAGATTCGATTTTTTGGTCTCGGTAAGGATGATAAGTTTGAGGTGGACGAAGATGTTACCTCTAAAATAAGGTTGCATTTTATTGGTGGTAAAGGGGATGACACCTTTAACATTAAAGGAAATGTAAAAAGCTACCTCTACGATTTTAACCGCGACAGCAACTTTGTAATGAACGGGAAAAAAAGTAAAGTTGAGTTTACCAATAACCTTAAAGTAAACGAATACTCTACTGTTTACAAATACGACCGTTTCTTTTTTCCAACCATTAATGTGGGCTATAATGTGGAGGATGGTCCACTGGCCGGTCTTGGTTTCAGCAGGCGCACTTATGGTTTTAGAAAAGAACCCTATGCATCCGATCAATATTTATCTACGCTCTATGCTTTTAATAACAGGTCGTTCCAGGCTAAATACCGGGGCGACTTTGTACAGGTATTTGGTAAGAACGGAATATTAATTAAGGCTGATTATGTAACGCCGGTGCTCAACAACTTTTATGGCCTGGGCAATGTAACCCATTTCGATCTCAACCAATCGCAGCAGTTTAACCGCGTTCGTTACAATTACACCGCTCTTGATATGCTTTTAACCAAACGCTCTGCCGGTGGCGATTTGCTTATGGGCGCCGGGGCTCACTTTTATCATTATTGGAACAATCCTGCAGACAATGCAGGAAAAATATTGAGCCGGCCATCTTTGATCGGTCTTGATTCTGCTTCTGTTTATCAATCAAAAACTTACGGTGGCTTAAAAGGCATCATGCAATTTTCCAATACCAATAACGATTTGTTTCCCACCCGTGGTGTACAATTTACCAGCGAAGTAAATGCATTGGCTGGCCTAAAAAATGGCAGGCCCCTTACCTCAATGAAGGCAGACTTTACTTTGTATTCAAGCCTTAACGAACCACCCAGGATTGTTACAGTTACCCGTATAGGTTTTGGTCATATTTTTAGTAAAAACTACGAGTACTTTCAGGCTATGAACCTGGGCCAGAATAATTTTTTAAGAGGATTTAGAAAGAACCGTTTTTCGGGTAGAACTATGGCTTATGCAAGCCTGGAAGCCCGTATCAGGCTGCTCGATTCTAAATCGTATATATTACCCGGTGCTTTTGGCATTATTGCCTTTGACGATGTGGGTCGTGTTTGGGTTAAGAATGAAGAATCTAAAAGGTGGCACAATTCTGTGGGTGGCGGATTGTATTATGCCGCATACAACACTATCTTAATATCAGGTACCGTAGGTTTTTCGAGAGAGGAGAACCTGTTGAACTTTTCTATTGGCACTAAATTCAATCTTAATTTTTAACTCCACTATGGATTATACGATCATTTATAAAAGGGTAGAAGCTCATGTAACGGAGCTTTTTGAGGCACATAAGAATGAGGCTTTTATTTACCACAATTTTCATCACACCAAAATGGTGGTAAACAGAACCAAGGAGATTGCTGCACATTACCAGTTGGTTGAAAGCGACATGATGGTGGTGTATGTAGCCGCATGGTTTCACGATACCGGCTACCTAATTGTTGAACCCAGGTTGCATGAAGAAAAAAGCGTTGAGCTGATGAAAGACTTTATGCAACAATTTTCGATTGATGAAGACATTTTGAATACCATTAGCGAGTGCATTATGGCAACCCGCTACTTTGCTGAGCCTGTTAACCTGTTGCAGCAGATTATTTGTGATGCCGACACATATCATTTGGGAACCAAGAATTTTAAATCTATCAACAACCTGGTTTTTGAAGAGTTTGCCTTACGTAAAGAAGCTAAAAGCAAGCTGGAATGGAACAGAGATACAATAGCAATGCTAAAGCGGCATAAATATTATACGGCTTATTGTGTTGATCTTTTAACCGAAAAGAAAATAAGTAACATTAAAAAGTTGAAAAAGAATGTACATAAAGATGAAACAAGCAAGGAGATCACAAAGGATACGCCTGCGGTAATAAAAGAGCAAAATAATTTTACAACCAAGGGTATTCAAACGATGCTGCGCCTTACCAGCGAAAACCACATGAAATTAAGCGACATGGCCGATGGCAAAGCCAACATTCTCATCTCTGTCAACTCAATCATCATATCAGTTATACTAACGGTGTTGCTGCGCCGTTTGCAAATAGATACTTACTTAACCATTCCAACAGTTATCTTCTTAATCTTTACGTTGGGCACTATAATCGTTTCAATTTTGGCCACACGCCCAAAAGTAACTGAAGGTACTTTTAGCGACCAGGATATTATTGATAAAAAAACCAACCTGTTATTTTTTGGAAACTTCCATAAAACCTCGCTCGAAACGTATGAGAGAGCCATGCAGAAAATGATGAATGAACCGGATTATTTGTACGGCTCGCTTGTAAAAGATATTTATCAGCAAGGGGTGGTATTGGCCCGTAAATTCAAGCTCATTCGCCTTGCATACAATGTTTTTATGGTGGGCATAATTATATCGGTGTTTGCCTTTGCCTTCGCCGTATTTTTTGGTATGCCGTCCGATGGTGTTATAACCAACGCATCGGGATCGCCGTTGTAAATGGGGGGCTTTTATGCGTACATCATTGGGGTTCAAAAGAGGATTGATTTTGGATAGCCTTTAACGATTGCTGCCTGCCTGATACAGCCGCCCTTTTCAATTTTAAACCACCTGTTTGTAACGCCGTATACTTTTACAACCAATTATACCATAGTAAAAATTGCATCATGCTTTTTAACAGAGATCTTAGCTGGCTGGGTTTCAACTTTCGGGTATTGCAGGAGGCAGCAGATGAAAATGTTCCGTTGTACGAACGAATAAAATTTCTCTCCATCTTTTCTTCCAACCTCGATGAATTTTTTAGGGTTCGTTATCCTTCTGTTTTTGCGTTTTCAAAATTGAAACCTAAAACGCAGGTTAAGGCAAGCGTTGGGTTTAACGACGATATACCGGAAAAGATGCAGAACGAGATTAACAGGCAGCTAAATATTTTTGGTTCGATACTGGTTGAAAAAATTATACCTGGCTTAAAAGCACATGGGATCAATTTTTATTACAAAAGCCAAATTCGTGAGGAGCACTTGTCCCAAATAAGAGACTTGTTTCTATCGAATGTATTGTCGTTTATACAGCCGCTGTTACTTGAAGGAAATTTTGAACAACGCTTTATACCGGAGAATAACCGGTTGTATTTTGTAGTTACGCTTAAAAGCAGCGATCAGGTTACGATTCGCAATGCTGTCATCAATATTCCGTCGAATAAATTACCCCGCTTTTTTGTACTTACCCCGTTGGATAATGAGGAGTATGTAATTTTTATAGATGATATCATCAGGGAAAATATGATTTGCCTGTTTCCCGGCTCTGAAATTCTGGGAGTGTACAGTATAAAGTTTAACCGCGATGCCGAACTAAATCTTGATGAAGAATACAGTGATGACCTGTTGAATAAAATTGAAAAGCAATTAAAGAAAAGAGAGTTTGGCCCGCCATCAAGGTTCTTGTTCGAAGATGGAATGCCCCGCAATGTTCAGTTATTTCTGGCGTCAGTTTTCGATCTTCAGTTTGAAGAAATGTTTGCCGGCGGCCGTTATCATAACCTAAGCGATCTGTCCTCATTTCCTTCCTTCGATAAAAACCTTAAATACCCAAAACGCAGGGCATTAAACCCGGTGGAAGGCATGCACCGCGGTGATATTTTTAATGTGTTGAACAAGCAGGATATTTTGCTACACCTGCCATACCATAGCTACAACCCCGTGTTATCGTTTTTTAACCAGGCTGCTATTGATGTAGATGTTACAGAGATATTTATAACGCTGTACAGGGTGGCTGCCGATTCTCATATTGTAAATGCATTAATTGGCGCTGCAAAAAATGGCAAAAAGATTACCGTGTTTATTGAGTTGAAAGCCCGGTTTGACGAGGCAAACAACATACGCTGGAGCAGGGAGATGAAGGAAGCAGGTATTAAAATGATCTATAGCCTGCCTCACATTAAAGTGCATTCAAAAATAGCGCTGGTTAAAAAGGGTTCGGGTAAGGAATCGCTTAATTATGCAATACTGAGTACCGGTAATTTTAACGAGGTAACCGCCCAGTTTTATACTGACCATTTGTTAATGACCACCGACCTTTCCATTATAGAGGAGTTGGCAATGCTGTTTAAATTTTTACAAACCGAATACAAGGAAAATGCAAAGCCCAAATTAAAGTTCGAAAAGCTGTTAGTCTCGCAGTTTAATATGACGGAGAAGTTTGAAAGACTGGTAGAAACTGAAATTAAAAAAGCTTTGTTGGGCGAGGAAGCACTGGTACGGATTAAAATAAACAACCTGGAAGAGCCTGGTATGATTAATTTATTGTATCGGGCCAGCCAGGCAGGTGTAAAAATTAACTTATGTGTAAGGGGTATTTGTTGCCTGGTGCCAGGCGTTGAAGGTCTTAGCGAAAACATTACTATAAAGCGGCTGGTAGATCAATACCTGGAACATAGCAGGTTATTCATTTTTGGAAAGGATGATACTGCCGAGGTAATTATGGGATCTGCAGACTGGATGACAAGAAATCTATACCATCGCATCGAAGTTTGTGTTTCTATAAAAAATGTTTCCCTGAAAAAAGAGTTAATCGATTACTTTCAAATACAGTGGTCCGATACTACTAAGTCAGTTGAATTGAGTGCTGCTTTAGAAGCAAAGCCACCCGAACAAACAGAAAATGCTGTAAATGCGCAGCAATCTATTTATGCCTACCTGAATACACATCAATGAAAAGCTTAAAAAGAAAATTCACTTTTTCGTTTGTAAATAAATACCGCTTTAAACTCATTGTTTATATTTCGATATTTTGGACATTGCTTGATTTGGTAATTTCTTTAACACGAAGCGAACCCAATTATTACAGTCTAAGGTCGGCCATAGGTTTAAGAGCTATCCTGGTTTTTTTAATGAGTGCGCTCATAAACATTCTTCTTGTTTTCCGGCTTAAAAAACTTTTTCGGGGTCTGAAGTTGTGGTTAAGTTTTTTACTACGAAGCGCCATTTTGCTGGGGGCTGCTTACATTGTTAATTTTATTATTCATGCGGCACATATCATCATCATTCAAAAGCTTACCATAGGGCAGGCGTTTCAATTGTATGGGCAGGATGCTTTTCACCCACAATGGCTGATGCAGAAAATAGTGTACTGGATGTCGTTGTTTGTGCTTACACAATTAATTATTGAGGTAAACGAAAAATATTCGCCGGGTGTGTTTATGGATATTATGCTGGGCCGTTACCTGGAGCCCAAAGTTGAAAAACGGATCGTAATGTTTCTTGACTTAAAAGACTCAACGCCCATAGCTGAAAAATTAGGTCATCAACAGTATTTTAAATTCATAAGAGAGTTTATTTACCAAATCTCCAATGCCCTGATTGAGTACGGTGGCAGGATTTACCAGTATGTAGGTGATGAGATTGTGGTATCGTGGATGTTCGAGCCAAAAAATACCCGCAAATGCATGGACGCATTAATTGCAGCACGAAAAAATTTACAAACCAAAAGCGAAAGCTTCCGCCGCAAGTTTGATGGAACCATTCCGGAGTTTAGGGTGGGTATTCATTTGGGAGACGTGACCGTTGGCGAAATTGGCGTTATTAAAAAGGATATAGCCATGAGCGGCGATACCATGAATACCACAGCCAGGATCAGGAGCGCCTGTAGCGAGCTGAACCAAAAATTTATTGTATCGAAAGAGTTTATGGAGAATATTGATTTGAAAACCTGGCAAAGCGAAAGCCTTGGCGTGGTTGAACTAAAAGGAAAGGAAAAAGGCATTGAATTGTTTTCGTTGAAGATTTGAGTTGTACTTATTGTTGTAACGGCCTTGTTTCATAATTTAAAACGTATTCTTATGCCCGAGACTTTATATGTAGGTATCAAAAAAAATATGCTGCCAACGTTATTATTGACCTCAAAAAAATGGATGCTGTAGAACTATTGGAAGAGGCGCCTATCCCTGAATGGCAGAAAAAAGAAGTACGTAAACGCCTGAAAGACGTGCAAAAAAACCCATCCAAAGCAATTAGCTGGAATGAAGCCACCAAGAAAATTAAGCAATTGGCTAAATGAACAACTTCGACATTACCTTTTCGCCGCTTACACTTGATGATATAGAGGAGACTTTCAATTATTATGAAGCACACCAAACCGGTTTAGGCAAACGGTTTAACTCCCAATTGCAACTTACACTTAAAGCTATCAATCGTAACCCCTTCTTTGCTTCCGTTCGCTTCGATGATATACGTTGCGCACAAATAAAAAAGTTTCTCTACCTGGTTCATTACCATATTCATGAAGCTGACAAACTTGTTACTGTCATCGCTGTTTACTCTGTTTACAAAAATCCCTTCGGCACATAAAAAAAGCCAGCGGCTTTAAAGCCAACAGATTTTTTTGGAACGAACATTAGTCCTTTATTCATCTACGGTTGTGTCACTCACTGGTACTTGTATATCTTTATTCAGCCTTTTTTAGCTCCTTACTACTGCTAATGCAAAGACTGCGGAATCCTTAAACCAGCAGGGGATGAATGGGATATTAAGGAACATTTGAGGTTAACGGGGAATTGGTTCTAAATTGTTATTCAGCTATTTTTGTTTATTGTTCTTATTCAGCACTACTAAAATGCAAACTCTCCAGCATTCGTATAAATGCAGACGAAACTTGCTTATTAAAATATTTATTATGAAAGACATTGTTGTTTCCATACCTGATAAGGAATATACTTTTTTTATGAAGCTGGTCAAAAGTCTTGATTTTGTAATTATAAAGGAATTGGAAGACGAGCCACCTACCAAACAGGAGTTTTTAAATGGTTTGCAGCAGGCCATAAAGGAAGTAAACGATATTAAAGCTGGTAAAAAGAAAGGTCAATCCCTTAAAGATTTTTTGAATGAGCTATAATGTTATTCTCATCGAGAACTTCAAAAAGGAATCAAAGCGGCTGATTAAAAAATTCCCATCTCTTAAGCAGGAATTAAAGACCTTAAATGATAAGCTTGAAGATAACCCTGCCATTGGAACACCCCTGGCCAAAAGCTGTTATAAAATACGGTTGGCAGTAGCTTCTAAAGGAAAAGGAAAAAGTGGCGGAGCCCGAATAATAACCCATGTATATGTAGAAGGTAAAAAAGTTTTCCTTCTCTCCATTTATGACAAAAGCGAAAGAGAAGATATTGACAATCAGGAAATAGAAAGACTGCTAAAAGGTTTATAACTGTAAAACAATAAATAAAAAAAGACACCGGCTTTTATACCACCGGCATTAATTTCATAGCTCCCAAGCCTTTTATTAATTGTACTAAGTTTACAGGACGCAGTCCTTTATCCATTTAAGATTTAAGTGCCCTGCGGAAAGCTTAAACCAGCGAGGTATAGCTAGGGTTGAATTGAAACTTTAAAGGATAATACTCGGTTAATTATCCTGCAAGTTTTCAGTGGCAAACATCTGCTAATCTTACCCCATCAAACTTCTCCAAATAACATCATATACTTCTGTTGCTTCCAGTAATGCTCCGGGGTTTTCAGTGTTTTCGGTAATCAATACGGGGTAGTATTCCTTACCAACATCAAGGCTGCCATGCGATCCCTTAACCAAAGTAGCATCCAGCGGTATTACATCCATTACATATCTGAACCCTGCCTTCTTCCTGAGTAATTTATAACCGGCTCTTGCCTTTGAGGTCATAAACATTTCAACGGGGTCGTAGCCTGGTTTTTTATGAATATCTACCACCCTTGCATAGTCAGGTGCCACAGCATCGTTGAGCCAAAAGTAGTAAGTGAACCAACTTTTTTCGTCGGCCATTACTACCAGGTCGCCTGCTCTTTCATGATCTATATGGTAGGCTGCCTGCTGGCTGCGGTCTAATACTTTGCTTATTCCGGGTACGTCTTTTAAAATATGCTTAACCTGTTCTGTCACGGAGGCATCGTTGATGTAAATGTGCGCCACCTGGTGATCGGCCACTACAAATGCTTTGGATGCTCCCGGATCGAGCAGCTCCAATCCACGCTCTGTGCGTATTTGCAACAACCCGTGCTGCCGGAACAACCTGTTTAAATGGATAGGATTGTTTACAGGTGCAATGCCGTATTCTGACAATAAAATGATGGAAGCATGTTGCTTCTCATAATGCATTACCAACTTTTCCACTTCCTTATCTATTTCCAACAGATCGCTTGAAATTTTTGCCATGTCAGGACCAAACTTTTGAAGGCAATAATCCAGGTGGGGCAGGTAAATAAAGGTCAGGGTTGGATTATATTTTTCATCGGTTATGATGGATGCATCTGCAATCCACCGGCTCGATTTTATATTGGCTCCCGGACCCCAAAATTGAAATAAAGGAAACTGGCCCAGCTTAGCCTGCAGCTCATCTCTTAGTTCGGCAGGATGACTGTAACAGTCCGGCATCTTTCTGCCATCGGCCAAATAATTGGGTCGGGGTGTAACGCTGTAATCGGCAGCAGTATACATGTTATACCACCAAAACATAGTGGCACAGGTAAAAGCCGGATCTTCCTTCTTTGCACGTTCCCAAATCTTTTCGGCCAGTACCAGCTTATTGGTTTGCTTCCAAAATTTTACTTCACAATCTACCCGGTCGTACCAGCCATTGCCGACTATGCCGTGCTGGTTGGGCCACTTGCCGGTAATATAGGTTGACTGCACCGAAGTGGTTACAGCTGGCAACACCGGTTGAATATGAGACAGATTTCTGCCCTGTAAATATTGTTTGAGAAAAGGAGTGGAGTCGCCAATCAAATTAGATGACAGACCTACTATATCAATAACAACTGTTTTTTTCATAGTTAACCTTGCAGTGTATCCAGCAGCCAGCGCATTTCGCGGATGATAGATTGTTGGATGGGTAATTTAAGTGAAGCCGGTAATACATCCCACGTATACGTTTCTATTTCGAGGTGATGTGTAAGGGGTTGCGCTTTATGTAAATGAAGCACCTGTACGATGTCGCTTTGTGTTGATTGCAACAAGCCAAAATTCTCCTCAAATATGGGCACATGGTAATGGGCTCTCCACTCCGTCACATCATGATTGGTGGCATCCTGTAATGCCTCAGGCAAATCTTTGTAGCGCAGCAGGTCGTGGTGTTTTGTACGGGCAATTACCTGGTGCAGGTAAGTTGGCTCGTTAAACGAAGCAAAAGCCCCGATGGTTTTTTGCCTTACCTGTTGGTTGCTATCCATACCGGCTTTTAAAGCAGCGCTGATCTGAAATTTTCCGATCCGTATACCTTTAGACTGTAGTTCGTGCAACACTTTGCTGTGCTCCTCGTACCCTATTGCAAAATGGCAAACATCGTAGCAAATGCCTATATGGTCTTTTAGCATTTTTTCAGCCTCCAGTTCGGTAACAGAAAAAGTTGTGGCCAGGTGATGCACCCCAATAGTCAACAAATCCTCTTCATACCAATCTAAAAACTCCCTTCCGGTTTCTAACACGCCATCCGGTTCCGGTTCAATATCCAGGTGTAAGAGTTTTCCTGTAGTGGCATGTATATCTACCAGGTGCCTGGCAATGGTTACAATGTTTTCAGTTGCTTTAACTATGCCGTTCAATAAGTGGTTGGGGGTATTGAACCAATGCTTATAACTTAAAGGCGAAGTGGATACGCCTCCATCCATTCCCCCGGGTAACAACTCGGCCAGTATATTAAACAAGCGTATCGTGTAATCAACGCGGTCTTCGGTTAGCCAATCGGGAGCATGTACCTGGTCTTTAACAATGGTATCGTGAAAGCCTCCGTAGGGAAAGCCATTCATGGTAAATACATAGGCATTGTTTTCGTGCAGCCATTCTTTAAATAAATCAAGTTGATAGGGATCGGATAACTCAATACTCGCTTTGTTGGACAAGCGCAGACCCATACCCATGGGTTCATGTGGCGATAAACTGTTTTTTATTGCAGGAAAATTTTGCCGTATCTGCTCAAAATGATCAGCCCAGCTTTCGCCTGAATGAATGTTGGTGCAATAAGTAATTTGTCCGTGTGTGGTCTTCATGCCGTATACTTTAGCCTTTATAGCTGTAAAAGTAGGGCTCGTGCTAATTGATGGGTCTTTTTTTGTATGAAATATTATGAAATTGTAAACGGCTCGTCATGATAGCACATGTTGATCGCTATTGCTGATATACTACCGTGGGTATTACTATAGAAAAGGTGAAATGACTGGAAGGATACACGATTTAGTAGCAGAAGTACAGCAAACAAACTTTAATTTTAGAAGCTGTTTAAAAACGTTTTATTTGGATACCAGCTACGGTTTTTTATAGCATCCCCGGTTGCGTCGCAATCCTTTCATCTATTGAGTATATGGCATCGTCTTCCTTTAAAGTGAATGGTGCAAACTAAATTTAGAAAGCTTCTTACGACATTAAAATAGTAAGAGCAAGCGCAAGAAATTAAATCGCACAATGCTCGTGATAATTTTCCAGGACGATCGGTGAACGTTCAAACTCGTAACCCTGGTAATGTTGCAAAATTTCGTCTAATACCTCCTCCACCTCTTCCCTGGTTTTAAGGGTTACCAGCCGGTTGCGAAACTCTTTAATGCCAGGTAAGCCTTTAAGGTAATTGGAGTAATGTCTGCGCATTTCGTTAATGCCCACTATTAGGCCTTTCCACTCAACTGATTTGCGCAAATGATTCTTACTTACTTCAATTCGTTCTTCTAATGTAGGAGCGGACATTAACTCGCCGGTTTCCATGTAATGGTGAATCTCCCTGAAAATCCAAGGGTAGCCAATGGCTGCACGGCCAATCATAATACCATCCACACCAAAACGGTTTTTATATTCCAAAGCTTTTTGCGGGCTATCAATATCGCCATTACCAAAAATGGGTATGGTAATGCGTGGGTTGTTTTTTACTTTGGCAATCAAACGCCAGTCAGCTTCGCCCTTATACATTTGGCTGCGGGTACGGCCGTGTATGGCCAAAGCCTTAATGCCAATATCCTGAAGCCTTTCTGCTACCTCTTCAATATTTTTATTTTCCTCATCCCAGCCAAGCCTTGTTTTAACCGTTACAGGTAAACGTGTTGCTTTTACACAGGCTTTCGTAAGCCTTACCATTAAGTCAACATCCTTTAATACACCGGCACCTGCGCCTTTGCAGGCTACTTTTTTTACAGGGCAACCAAAGTTTATATCTAACAAATCGGGATTGGTAGCATCCACAATACGGCTGGCCATAGCAAGGCTGTCCTCATCGCCACCAAAAATTTGAATACCGATTGGCTTTTCGTAATCGTAGATGTCCAGCTTGTGTCTGCTCTTAATGGCATCTCTAATGAG
>JAJAYD010000235.1 GCA_026786345.1 Chitinophagaceae bacterium | reverse complement strand
CCTACAGGCTTACCTTCATCATCCTGGCGGTTTATTTTGCCCACCATAGAAATAGCATTTGTCTCGACATTTGAAGCACCGACTACAGCATCTCTTTCCCGGAGTAACCATAGATTCAGGTTTAATGCTTTTGGCTTGTCGGAGGATAACTTAACTACGATGATATTAGCAGGATGTGAAGCAAAAACTTCCCTTTTAAAAGTAACTCCCTGGTAAGTATAGCTTGTTATTGCAACTGCCGAATCCAGGCTTAACCACCTCCTGTAATTTGAGTATGTTGTATCGGCAGAAGTCACAACATGCTCTATAAAAAAATCTCCTAAACTCTGATAGGGCTTAATACTTACAGGAATACCCATCATTGTACGGGAAGCTAACTGTTCGGCTGAATCGTTTTTGCCTTCAAACATTAAGCGCTGCACCTCCGGCAGAGCTTTGGCAGATAAGGGATTTGCATCATCGTGCCGATAACCGTCCCAAAGACTTTTTTCATTAAGCTGTATCCGCTCTTTGAACACACCCCCAAAAACCATCGCCCCCATCCGTGAATTACCAACAGGTAATGCTTCCACCCAACCTTTCTCTTCGAAACGAAAATCTTTTTTGAATTCATCCACATCATAAGAAAAAACCTTCGGTTGATAAGCAGGTTTATCAAACCACATTACCATCCGCTTTTGTTGAGCACAAACGTTGCTATTAAGCCCAGGCAAAACTATTGTGACTACAACGAAATAGCTTATGATAAGCCTTCTCCATTTAATAAAATGATTCATTGAAAAAGGGATAAATTTTATATTGATCATATAGCGTTTTGAAAATATTAATCTAATTTATTTTAGCTGAAGGCAATCATCTGGTGCCCAATTACTTCCCTTACATGGAACCCGATCCGCTGGTTATTTACTTAAATGGAATAGCCTGATTTTGGGGGACAATCGTAACATTACTAATCACTCCAAAAAATAACCACAGCAAAAACACGAGTCTTTCACAGAGAACACAAAGATTAGCTCCGGTTTCTCTCTTAGCTTCTATCTCTTTGATCTGTATGGTCACTGCTTTTACATTATTTATTAGAGACTCACATAGTTCATGATCACTCCTTCATCTCCAACATCGGGAACAATTACTTCTTCTCTTCCAAAAAATAACCACAGCAAAAACAAGAGTCTTTCACAGAGAACACAAAGATTAGCTCCGGTTTCTCTCTGAGCTTCTATCTCCATGATCTCTGTGGTCACTTCTTTTACGTTGATTTATTCAACACTCACATAGTTCATTGTCACTCCTCCATCCTCAACATCGGGAACAATTTCTTCTGCTCTTCTTCATTGGGCTGAGCGCCATATTCGCATATTTCAAAAGCTTCAGCATTTTGTACCAGTGCTGCTCTTTCGTTACCATACCATTTTTGTAACGATGTTCTTACATCCGGTGTAATTTTCACTTTCCTGAATTCCGCAAGCCATGTTTCCCTCGCTGCATTATCAGCAGGAACCTGTTGCAGGTATCCGCCAATCCATGGAAGCCACTCATACATTTGGGAAGTATGTGCATCCATTGCATGCATCTTTTGTGTATATACATTGGTGATATCAATTGCAATGTCAGGGCGAAAAGGATTGGGTCGTTGAAATCCATCCTGGAAATATAAGAAGACCGGATTTTTTGTTAAGGCAGGTACTTGGGGGGCAACATTGGGCACAGCAACCATATAAGCAGCATCCTGCACAAGCACACCTGTATACCTGTGGTCAGGGTGATAATCGTTTGGCCTTGGAGCGATTACAACATCTGCATTCCATTCCCTTATCTTTTTAATTATTTGTAACCGCACTGCTAATGTTGGCAATAATTGGCCATCGTGGTTGTCAAGCACATCGTACTCAACACCAAACCGCCTGCCTGCTTCCTTAGCTTCGGCCAGCCTGCGTTTGGCAAGCGGAGCGCCAACCATTGTTTGATGCCCGGCATCGCCGTTTGTTACTGATACAAATTTTACAGCATATCCCATCTTTGCAAACAAGATAGCTGTACCTCCGGCATCCTGGTCGCAATCATCGGGGTGAGCCCCTATCATGATAACGCGAACTTTGCTCTTATCCTGTGCATTCATGGGTGTTATGTTTAAGGCAATTAAAATAGTACTTACAAACAAATACCTGCAAATCGTTTTCATATAAAGATTTTAATGAAGATAAAATTTTGTAAGAATTATTACTTAGATAAAACATTAGGGACGAATTTAAATTGTCACCATTTTATTGTTGAACTGGTTTAATGCCTTCTCTTCATTCCCAGCTCTCCGCAGTGTTCCGCAGGACAGCTACGGAGGCAAATAAAAACTCAGACTGTGTCTGGTATTTGAATACCTACGTTTGATTTACTTGAACCGGTTGTTTTAAAACTTTGACGTACGGTTATCAAGGTTTCAATAAATGAGGCTTTCAATTTTGATCTGTAGTCGCAGACATACGGATAGCACTGGCACAAAAACTTTTTACTACTTCAATGGGAAGGAAAACATTTGGGGTAAAGGAGCTTAAATTAAATGGAACAAACATCCGTCTAACATCTGGCGGGTTAGACGAAACGCCTCCTGGTTAACCACGAGACTACAATTGTACCAGGGCTTTTTGTCCTGCCCCACGTCGACCAAGGCCAATACTTTATCAAATGCAAGTAACTGACAAAAATGGACCTGCCTGCTAAGGATTAATACTTTGTTTACTGTTGTATAATTATAGCCTGACAATTTTAAAATTGATACATTTTGTTATCTTGTTATACCTGTGTTTTTTGGTTTATCAGACTTCCCTTAGGGCAGCACCACCTTTATAAGCTTACCACGTTCTAACTGGTCCGTTAACTTCATGCCATTAAGTATAGCTATTTCTTCCAGTCTGTTTTTGGGTATAGCATAAATTACCAATGCCTGCTGCAGGGTGCCCGCTGTGGTAGTTGTTTTCAGGCGTATCCGTTCTGGCTTTTTATTAAGCTTACTTGCATCTGTCAAGGTTTTAAAATTTTGCATAGTATTGGTAAAAAGCCCCTCGTAAGTGCCGAAAGTATTGGTTGCCGTTACCCCAACCAGGTGATATATATTGGTTCCCTGCTGGATAAGGTACGAGAGGGTACGCACTGCAGGTTGCTGCTGTTGTTGTTGCTGTTGTTGAGGGTCAGGTTTTTGATCGGCCAAAAGAGCGATAGCATTAAATCCATTTACTGTAAGGTTTTTCGAATCCAGTGCTTGTAAATTGTATCGTTGCAATACAGCATTAGCTGACTCTTCCAGGGTTTTACCTGGTGCCAAAGTCATCATCAACAATGCCCCTCCATTTTTTGGTGCCATTTGCACGGCTTGTGGCGAGTTGGCTACCTGCCATCCTGCAGGTATGGGAAACTGAAATTTGAGCTCAGGATGATAAAACACATTAGCCTCTACAAATCCTTGTTTTGGGTCTT
>JAJAYD010000234.1 GCA_026786345.1 Chitinophagaceae bacterium | reverse complement strand
CCGGTTAATAATTTTGGAATGGAATTGTCCCGGGGGTTTAAAGCATTGAAGGTTTGGATGTCGCTAAAAGAACATGGCCTGGCAAAATATGCCGCCATGATTGAAAAGAACATCAATCAATCTTTCTATTTGGGTAGCCTTGTGGAGGAAGCCGCCGACCTTGAATTGCTGGCACCGGTTACCATGAATATTGTTTGCTACCGCTACTGTATACCGGGATTATCGAACGATGAATTGAATGCAGTCAACAAAGAGCTTCTCATTCAATTGCAGGAACAAGGGATTGCTTCACCATCATCCACTTTGTTACAGGGCAGCTTTGCCATAAGAGTATGCAATGTAAACCAGCGAACCAAACAAGCCGACCTGGACCTGTTGGTAAAAGAAAGTATCCGTATTGGTAAAAGTCTTGATTTGGAAAAATTACTGGTAACGGACGTTGCTATGTAGGCTATTGCCAAATGCTTTACTACAATTTAGCATTTACCTTATCTGCGTCAGCACTACTTTGGCAAACTCAACCTCTGAGCCCTCGGCCTGCAGGGCTATCTGGCCCCTGCTAACGGTACAATTATAACCTGCATTCATCATCTTATTGTTTACCCAAACTTTTACGGTATTACCCAGGCATTCAATCATCATCGTATTCCATTCGCCTATTGGGTTTTCTGCACCATCTTCCAAATGAATGATACGGCGTGTCTTGTTTCCATTAATACCCCAGTTGGCTTTGGGTCCGCGGCGCTGCTCCATGTATGGAACGGTAATGTCTTCTTCGATACACCAAAAATCACCGGCGTTTTGGTACTCCATCTGCACCTCAATACTTTTTGGAAACATACTGTACAATGCCCTGGGTGTACTTGCATGCACCAGCACACCACAATTACCCGGCTTTCCGGCAAAGCGGTAATGTACTTCCAACCGGTAGTTTTCATACAACGAATCAGTTATTAAATGCCCTCCCGGCGTACCCAAACTAACCAGCATACCATTGCGTACAACAAAGGGATTTACCAGCGAACTATCCTTTTGCAGGGCAGGTACATCAACATGCCAGCCTTTTAAGTTACGCCCATTAAAAAGGTTTTTGCCCTGGGCGATAACACCATTAATACATAACAACAATAACGCAAACAAGAAAAACGGGCGGTAACATTTCATATAACAAAATTGAGGTTCTAATAAAATAGACAGGTGATTAACAGCATTGAAAATATGTAAAATATCTGCCAATGAAACTATTGATTGCACACATTATTTGGGATAAATAATAAAGCTGTCATGCGTTTCCTTTGCTGGCTTATCGCCTAACTTTTTAAGGGCATTATTCAATTCTGCCAGCTCTGTAATTTTTAGTGGTAAGGCATGTTCATCGGGCTGGTAGGTGGTGCCGGTTACATAATCTTTACCGGGTGTAGTGGTCATTTCAATATGGTTACCTAACAGGTACGAAACCTTATGATTGGTGGCAAAGTCAAGCAGGCGTTGCGTACTTACTACAAAGGCCGGCCAGTCGCGTATGTACAATCTGCCGGGGTAGAAACTGTCTCCTGTCAATAATATATTGGTTTCGGTATCGTACACCGCAATCGATGCCTGCTGGTGGCCGGGGATGGGAATAATTTCCAACAAACGGTTCCCTAGGTCTATGCTGCCATTTTCAACCGGCCAGTTTTTTATGTTGAAAACTGACGTCACGTCCTCAACATTTAACCCCACAACCTTTGTATTCGGTTTGTTTTTAAATTGAATATCCCCCGCTATATGATCTCCATGGGCATGTGTATGCGCAACTATAAGTTCCAGGGCACGACTGCCGGCTTTTGCAGTCGGAGTAAGCAGCTTCGCTACAGTTTCATATAAAGGAAAGAGGCTTGAATCTTCAGTGGCACCGGTATCCATCAACAAGGCTTTTTTTTCGCCTGCAAAAAGAAACATAAAGGGCGCTTCATAATTAATGCACTTGTTCTGCCTTAATATCCATGTGTTGGTATTGAGTTGAACAACCTGTATAGCCTCGTCCTTGTTTTGCTTACAATTGGCAGCGCCGTGTATCCATTTGGTTTTATTCAAGCTAGCCCGGATATTTTTTGATACACTGCACGAGGTGCTATACAAGCCAATGGCAATTAAAACAGGCAGAATTTTAAAGGTTTTCATAGGAAATTAAGCAGGTTGGGTTTAAAGCTGCAAAGATGAAACTTTTTAGCTGCCAATGATTGTACCTCGTCTACCTAAAAGCTAGATTGTTAAGCCAGTATCAGTCAAAATGTATTTAGAAAACACAACCGGGATAAAGGTTTATTCTTAAGAATTGAATTCTTATTGCTGGTGTATTAATCATCTTGTTTTTCAAAATCCGTAGGTATAAGCAAGCATTTTTATTTGTTGTCCTAACCCCTGTCTGAATGTTTTGTATATTTATTTTATGACAGTACTAGCTATTTATAATCAAAAGGGCGGCGTCGGTAAAACCGCAGCCGCCGTAAATCTTGCCTACCAGGCTGCAATAGAAGGTTATAAAACTTTGCTTTGGGATCTTGACCCGCAAGGTGCAGCAGGTTTCTATTTTCAAACGGCCTCTACGGTTAAGAATGAAGCTAAAAAATTATTGACCAACGAGCTGGATCTTACACAGGCCATCCAGGAATCAGGGTATGAAAATCTTGACCTGATTGCTTCGGATATTTCGGCCCGTAATGCGGATGTGATTTTATCTGACTTAAAACAGGGCAAGCGCAGATTAAAGGCTGCACTAACGCCATTTAAAAACGAATATGATGTGGTGGTGCTGGACTGTCCCCCCGGTTTATCCATTTTACACGACCATATTTTTGCGGCGGCAGATTATGTGTTGATGCCCAATATACCCAGTACGCTTAGCATGCGAAGCTATGAGGCGGTCCGCGAACACTTTAGAGAGAACAACATTGACGAAGCCAAGATCCGTGGCTTTTTTAGTATGGTAGATCACCGTAAGAACATGCACCACGAAATATTAAACGAGCATCACCGCGATAAGACCTTCTTTAAAAATTATATTCCCTACCTGAGTGATGTAGAGAAGATGGGCATCCAACTTGCACCGGTTGCCACGTATGCCAACAGCAGTTATGCCGCCCAATGTTTCAGAGACCTTTGGAAAGAAATTAAGAAGTCCACTGGTTTGTAAGTACCGTCCCTTTGCAATGCTTCATAAATAACTAAAACGATCTTTACCCATGCGACGAGAAATAACATCGTGGTACAGCCCGGCACTACACCGCGATATGCCGGTAGTTTCGTATGGCCATTATGGCTTTGCAGTTTTAATGGTGCCCACTGCCGGAGCAGATTTTTTGGAGTATGAACGCTTTAACCTGATACATGCTTTAGCACCATTAATTGAAAGTGGCAAGTGTCGTGTTTTTAGCATCAACAGTGTTAACCTCGATAGTTGGATGAACTACAACATGCCGGGCGAACATCGCGCCATCAGGCACAACCAGTTTAACGAATATGTTTTTAACGAGGTGGTTCCTTTTATTCGCAATGCTACCAGCCCCGAAACAATGATTTATACCTGCGGCGCATCGTTTGGGGCGCTTCATGCAATGAATCTGTTTTTAAAACGCCCCGAAATGTTAAATGGCGTTATAAGCATGAGCGGCGTTTATGACCTTACCGAATACACCCGTGGCCATTGGGACGAGCAGGTGTATTATAACAGCCCGATGCACTATGTTCCTAACTTGAGCGATCCCTGGTACCTGGATAAAATAAAAGCCAGTCATCACATTCACATTTTTAGCGGTAGCGGGGCTTATGAAGATCCGGACTCTGGCCGGCGCTTTACACAATTGCTTTATGACAAAGGCATTTGGTGTAACCTCGAAATTTGGGACGGGTACCCGCATGAGTGGCCTACATGGCTGCAAATGTTGCCCTATATACTTACCAAAAAATTTTAATAATAAAACCCTGCCCTTGTGGTGGGGTTTTTGCATTATTGCAACGCTGCGTACATCAACATAAAATTGCGCTGTTTACAATTTGAATAAATATTTAAAATATGCTGCCAGGGGATTGGCCATTATCATTTCGCTTTTCCTGGTATTGTATGTAATTGCCTATGCGTATGTATCCATCAATAAAAAATCGATTATTGTACAGGTTACCAAACAGATAAGCGAAAAACTGGATGGCACCGTTAGCATAGGAAATGTAGACCTGAGTTTTATTCGCACCTTCCCTCAAATTTCGGTATTGCTCGAAAAAGTTTCTATAAAAGACAGCATGTACCCCACCCACAAGCATGCTTTTTTTACAGCCGATAAACTGTATGCCCGTATCAGTGTTTTTCAGGTAATTGCAAAAAAAGATCCGCTTACAGGTATACGGGTTGAAGATGGCAATCTTTACTTTTATACTGATACATCGGGCTACACAAACGGGTATTTATTAAGGAAAAAAGATCCGCCGGATCCTTTAAGAAAAAGCGCCTCAAAAAGAACCATTTTGGACGATATAACACTGGTAAACTTTAATATTGTTCAGGATGACAGGCTGAAAGAAAAATTGCTCGATTTTAATATTCACAAGGTAGTATGCGATATAAACGACCGTGATTCTTTATTACGGTTTAGAACCCGCAACGACATTTTAATTAATAGCCTTTCCTTTAATTTAGATAGAGGCAGTTTTGTAAAGGACAAACGCATGACGGGCAACTTTGATGTTTTTTTTGATGAACGCTCCCAGCGATTGTTTTTTGATAAAATAGCTATAAAGCTTAACGATCATCCTTACCAGCTTACCGGCAATTTTTTGCTAAATAAGACTCCCACTTTTACGCTAACCGCTCAGGTAAAAAAGATAACTGTGGCTGAGGGTAAAAGTTTGTTGCCGGAAAAGGTTGCCATGGCTATTGGCGTGGTATCTCTGTCTAAGCCTATAGATGTAAATGCGGTTATATCAGGTCCGTTAAAGGGTGAACCATTGGCTAAAGTTGATTGGGTTGCCACTGATCCTACTACGATTACTACGCGGTTTTTTGTGTTTGACAACGCTACGTTTACAGGCGGTTACACCAACGAATTAATTTCGGGATTGCCAAGGAAAGATCCCAACTCCAGGATATACATTCATGATTTTAAGGGAGATTATGCGGGCATTCCGCTACGATCAGACAACATTTATATTGATGACCTGGTAACCCCAATGATCAACCTCGATCTGAAGTCTGATTTTTCGCTCACCGATTTAAATAACCTTTTGGAAAGTAATTCGATTCAAATGAACGGTGGTAGTGGAAAATTGGATGTTACCTACTCAGGGCCCTTAACAAAAAATAGTAATGCCAACACAGCTATCAATGGGTCACTAAACATCAGTAATGGGCTGGTAAGGTATATCCCAAGAAGTATTGACCTGAAAAACTGCAGCGGTTCCATCAACTTTAATAAAACAGATGTATCGGTAAAAGACTTTACCAGCGATGTGCAGGGCAATCATACCGTAATGAATGGTAATATTAAAAACATGTTATCGCTCATTGGTTCGAACTCCGGAAAAATTTCGCTTGACTGGAACATCTATTCACCCAAACTTCAGTTAGGAGCATTAACCAGCCTGCTGCAAAAAAGAAAGAATGTAGTTAAAACCTATACACGTAAAAACAAGTTTGGAAAACTGGCTTCACAAATTGATGATATGCTGGAACAGAGTAACGTTAGCCTTGTATTAAAAGCTGATGAACTGGTGTTTAAAAAGTTTTCTGCAACAAATGTTAACGCTTCAATAGATCTGATACAGGATAATTGGAACCTTAACAATGTTAGCCTCGCAAGCGGCGGGGGCACCATGCGTATCAAAGGCTACCTGCGGGACAAGGATGCCTATCACCAGGCTGCAAAGTTGAATGTAAATGTTGACAATGCTGACGTACACTCCATCATGAACTCGTTTAATGATTTTGGACAGGATGGCATCTCTTACGCAAACTTAAAGGGTAAGCTTACCAGTGATGTAAACATTACTATGGACCTTGATCGTAACCTGCAGAAAGGCCCTCAAAATATGAATGGCACGGTCAGCTTTTCGCTTAAGAACGGGGCACTGGTTAATTATGAGCCTATTAAAAAGCTGCAGAACTTCCTCTTTAAAAATAGAAATTTTGAAGACATACACTTTGCCGAATTAAAAAATACTTTGGAAATTAAAGGACGTGAAATTAAGATCAACCGGATGGAAATACAATCCACTGCATTAACCTTGTTTGTAGAGGGTGTGTATGGTATGGAAGGCAACACAGATGTTAGCATACAAGTGCCCTTAAATAACCTTAAAAAGCGCGAAGCTGATTACAAACCAGAGAACGTTGGCTCCGATGCAAAGGCAGGAGCCAGCATATACTTAAGGGGTAAAACAGGGGATGATGGTAATGTAAAATTTAAAATGGACCTTTTTAAAAAGTTCAGGAAAGATGATGACGAAAAGAAGGTAAAGAAAGACAGGAAGAAGCTAAAAAATGATTCGGATTGATAGCATCAATACATATTCGATTTATTAGGTTGATTAAAAACATACGACAGCATCTTTTAAACAATGCTTTTCAATGTCTTTAATCGCAGGCGACATTACAGGAGTTAGCAACTCATCAATTTCATGGTACAGGTTGTTGGTTACTTAAGTGCAAGTCAATGAAATTTCGCAGTACGTATCGATAGGTATATCTCCGTTCAAGGGCAACTTACTGTCGCAATAATAACCAAATTTTTTTATGGTGCATTACCAATAAAATGTACAAGGGTCCTGCTTTTTGCGGGAACAGGGCTCAATTATTTACATTTGCTGACTTCCAAAAAATAACCAAATGAAACTACTTGAAGGAAAGGTGGTGATTGTTACTGGTGCAAGCCGTGGTATAGGCGAAGCAATAGCCGTACGTTTAGCGGGGCAAGGTGCCCACATAGCTTTTACTTATGTAAGCAGTGATGAAAAGGCAAAAGCATTGGAGGATAAATTGCAGGCATTGGGCGTTAAGGCAAAGGCCTATAAAAGTAATGCGGGTATTTATGCCGATTGCGAGGCGATGGTTAACGATGTGGTTAAAGAATTTGGAACCGTGGATGTATGTGTAAACAACGCAGGCATTAGTAAAGACAACTTGCTGTTGCGCATGACACCAGACCAATGGGATGACGTGATGCAGGTAAACCTGAAGAGCGTATTTAACATGACCAAACAGGTAATACGCCCCATGATGAAAGCAAAAAAAGGTAGCATCGTTAATATGAGTTCAATTATTGGCCTTCGTGGAAATGCAGGGCAAAGTAGTTATGCTGCATCTAAGGCGGGCATCATTGGTTTTACAAAATCCATAGCGCTTGAACTGGGCAGCAGGAATGTTAGGTGCAACGCCATTGCGCCCGGCTTTGTTGAAACCGACATGACCCATTACCTGAAAGAGGGGGAAGCCTCGAGAGCATTTTTAGATAAAATTCCACTGGGTCGTTTTGGTAAAGGTGAAGAGATAGCCGACACAACACTGTTTTTGGCCAGCGACCTGAGCAGCTACATTACCGGACAGGTAATAAGCGTTTGTGGCGGGTTAAATATTTAAACCCTTTACGTTACCTGGCTTGTAAACTTAATACTACCTGTATTGTTAATCAATTTTTTACTAGCATCCCATTGCCGAAATAAGCTTTTATATTTGCAGCAATTGAAAACAAAAAAATTCATAAGCATATTTTTAGTACTGATTTTTGTACTACAATTACTGCCCATCCGGCAGGCGATTAACTATTTCTTTATCGATAATCAAATGACGGAAGAAATAGTACCCATTAATAAATCAGCTACCAAAAATATCAATACCCCTGATGAAGACTTTCATTTTATAAATGATCATCTTTCACTTTTCTATACACATCTAGCTGTTGATATTGTAGCCATGGGCTTGTATAAAGAAATGCTTCTATCTTCTCATGCAGATGATATTGAAACGCCCCCTCCCAATTTAGCCACCAATTAATACATTTTCATTTACTGAGTTTATTTTTTTATTCCCTGACTTTGTGTGTGGCTGAACTTTCCTATTTATTATGAAGAAAATTTTTCAAAATGCCGCAGCAGACCTGCCTGCATCTGTAGTGGTGTTTTTAGTAGCATTGCCCTTATGCCTTGGTATTGCTTTAGGTTCTAATGCTCCCAATTTATTTGCTGGTATCATCGGCGGTATTGTCGGTGGCATTGTTATTGGTTCGCTCAGCGGATCACAATTAAGCGTCAGCGGCCCCGCTGCAGGCTTAACGGCTATTGTGGCTGTTGCCATTGGTAAGCTACCTGCTTACGAAGCCTTCTTATTATCGGTAGTAATTGCCGGTATGCTGCAGTTATTATTTGGGTTTTTAAAAGCTGGTTTTTTAGGGGATTATGTTCCCAATAGTGTGATAAAAGGGATGCTGGCCGCTATTGGTCTTATCCTTATTTTAAAACAGCTTCCGCACCTGGTGGGCTTTGATAAAGACTTTTCCGGCGATGAAACATTCTTTCAGAAAGACAGTAACAATACTTTTTCAGAAATTTTCTATGCCTTTAATTACATCACGCCGGTTGCTGTTTTAATTGGGGTGCTGGGTATATTAATACAAGTGCTTTGGGAAAAAGTATTGGTAAAAAAAGCAGCTATTTTTAAATTGATACCGGCTCCATTAGTTATAGTTACAATGGGTATTTTGCTTAATATATCGTTTGGTAAAAATGATACATTTGCTTTGGAACAAGAGCATTTGGTGAATATTCCTGTTGCCTCCTCTTTCACACAGTTCACCTCTTTTTTTACTTCGCCCGATTGGGGGTTTATCATCAATACAGATGTATGGATAACTGCTTTAACACTGGCGCTGGTAGCCAGTCTTGAAACGTTGCTTAGCATAGAGGCCTCTGATAAATTGGATCCTTACAAAAGGGTAACCAACAATAACCGCGAGCTGAAAGCACAGGGTATTGGCAATATTGTTTCGGGCCTGATTGGAGGCCTGCCACTTACCTCTGTAATTGTAAGATCGTCGGCTAATGTGAATGCAGGCGCCAAAACAAAATTATCGGCTATCAGCCATGGTGTGCTGCTATTGTTATGTGTGGCATTTATACCGGTGTTGCTAAATAAAATTCCCTATGCTGCCCTGGCTTCTATTCTTATTTACACAGGTTACAAACTAGCAAAAGTTTCTTTGTTCAAAGAGTTTTATGCAAAGGGCTGGGATCAGTTTATTCCCTTCATCACCACATTGCTGGCAATATTACTAACCGACCTGTTAAAAGGAATTATTGTTGGTATCGTAGTAGGGCTTTATTTTGTAATGCGGAGCAATTATAAATCTGCCGTGTTCGTGGTTCATGACAATAACAAGTTCCTGTTTCGTTTTAGAAAAGATGTTTCTTTTTTAAACAAAGCAACTGTAAAACGAAAACTTGAAGAAGTACCGGGCAATGCGTATGTTTTAATAGATACGACCAGGGCTGATTTTATTGACAAGGATGTTATTGATACCATCAATGAGTTTACATTGCATGCACCCATAAAAAATATTAAAGTTGAAATAAAAAAGAGTTATTACAAACCAATGCATGAATTACTGAACAGCAATACAAAAAATGAAAAGCATTTACAGGATGATATTGCTCACTAAAAAATAAAAATATTATGAAATCATACGAAAAATTATTATTACAAAACAAAGCATGGGCTGCCGAAAAAATTGAAGAAGACCCCAATTTTTTTAAACGTTTATCAAGCTTACAAACGCCAGAATTTTTATGGATTGGCTGCAGCGACAGCCGTGTGCCAGCCAATGAAATTACGGGTACAGAACCTGGAGAAATATTTGTACATCGCAATATTGCCAATATGGTAGTGCATACCGATTTAAATTTACTGAGTGTTCTGGAGTATGCAGTAAATGTTTTAGGAGTTGAACATATAATTGTTTGTGGCCACTACGGGTGCGGCGGCGTAAAAGCCGCCATGACAAGGCACAGTATTGGAATAATAAACAAATGGATACGTAACATTAAAGATGTATATCGCTTTCACCGGGAAGAACTGGAAAATATTTCAGATGAAGAGCTGCGTACAAATAAACTGGTAGAGTTAAATGTAAAAGAACAGGTAATGAACTTAGCGAAGACCTCCATAGTTCAATCGGCCTGGAAACATCATCAACGGCCACAATTACATGCCTGGGTATATGGTTTAGATAACGGAATTATAATTCCTGTATTAGATGTTTTGCCAGGTGCTCATTTTGATGAGTTGTATGAATTTGACAATTTATAATTGCTGTTTTTCAAGCCCCATTTATCCAGTCAAATTTTTGTTTAATAATATTTTCCTTTTCTGTTTTTAAATAAGTTAGAAAGGCGGCCGCCGCTAAAGAAAATTTTTTATCCTTCAACCAGATTAAATTCCACACCGATTTTATCGGAAAACCTTTTACAGGAATAATCTGTAACTCGCCATTTTTTAATTCATTTTTTATTCCAATAAGGGGCATAATTGAAAAGCCCATTCCGGCAATCACTGCCTGCTTTACCGCTTCATTTGAGGTAAGCTCCATTTTCTTTTTTACAGGTAATTGGTTTCTGGTAATAAATTTTTCCATTACCAGCCTTGTACCAGAACCCACTTCCCGGTAAATCAAAGGAATATTTTCAAAAATTGTTTTATCATAGATTTTTTCTTTGAATTTTTTCTCTCTGTTTCCAATCAGGTAGAGTTTGTTCTCCATCAGCTCGAGCTTATTGATTTTCATTTTTTCTGGTAATACAGACACCAGTGAAAAATCTACCCGGTTATGCTCCAGGGTTTCAATTACTTTAGATTTATTGGTGACATCTAAAAGCAATTCAATTCCTTCGTGTTGGCTCAAAAATCCGGAAAGAAAATAAGGCATTACATATTGGCCGGTTGATACAACAGAAATCTTCAACCTGCCTGTAAGTCTTCCTTTAAACTCATGTGTTCTGTAATCAATGGCATGTACCTCGTTTAGAATTTTTTCTGCTGCAATGGCTATCTCTTTTCCAAAATCGGTAATAAACATTTTTCTTCCAATAAGTTCAGTTAAAGGAATATCAAACTGCTGCTGAAAGTTTTTGAGCTGAATAGAAACGGCCGGTTGCGTTAAATGCAGTTCCTCCGAGGCTTTTGTGACACTTAGGGTTTGTGTTATTTTATAAAAAATCCGTAACTGGTTGATGGTATAGTTCATAAATTAAATTTATACTTACTATCATGAAGTTAAATGAATATTTATGATTGATATAGGCCAGTTTTGCGATAATAAAAAAATAACAATGAATAAAAATATCTTACTTACAATGCGGGTGTTATGTATTTTCTTTTTTTTAACCTCCTGTAACACAAGTTCACAAAAGGTGCATACAACAGGTGTTGACAGTACTGGAGAAAAAGCAAATTCAGCGGTTCAAAGAGTTTTGACAGCGGAAGAAAGAGCAAAATTAACTCCAGACCAGATATTGCAGCAATTCAAAGAAGGGAATGAAAGATTTAGAACCAACAACTCAACAAATAGGGACCATTCTGCACAAATAAGAAATTCGGCAGTAGGGCAATATCCAAAGGCAGTTGTGTTAAGTTGTTTAGACAGCCGTGTGCCTGTTGAAGATGTTTTTGACCAGGGTTTGGGTGATGTTTTTGTAGGACGGGTGGCAGGAAATTTTGTAAACGAAGATTTGTTGGGCAGTATGGAATTTGCCTGCAAACTGGCAGGTGCAAAATTAATACTGGTAATGGGTCACCAGCATTGTGGAGCAATTAAAGGTGTGATAGATGAAGTAAAATTGGGGAACCTAACATCGCTGCTTGCCAAACTGAAACCTGCCGTAAAAATGAGCGAAAAATTTGATGGGGATAAGACTTCCAAAAATGAAGCTTATGTAAAACTTGTGGCACAGAATAATGTAAGAAATACAATACATAATATCCGGTTAAAAAGCCCTGTTCTTAAAGAGATGGAAGATAAAGGAGAGATAAAAATTTTTGGGGCATTTTATACATTAACAAAAGGGGAATTGATTTTTTTAGACCAGCAGTAAAATTTTAAAAATAACATAAAAATGGATTTTCAGATTTTAATTTCAAACCTAACCAACCCAACCTTACTCTTTTTTGTACTGGGTATTTTTGCAACTGTTGTTAAGAGCGACCTTGAAATACCAGCGTCTTCGAGCAAATTCATTTCTCTTTACCTGTTATTTTCAATTGGATTTAAAGGTGGGCAGGAATTGGCACACAGCGGCTTTAACAATGAAATAATTTATTCGCTTTTATTTGCGCTTTTGTTGGCTTCGCTTATTCCTCTCTATACTTTTTTTATTCTCAAACGTAAATTAACTATTAGTGATGCAGGAGCAGTAGCAGCAGCTTATGGATCAGTAAGCGCTGTAACCTTTGTAGCGGCGGCTTCTTTTTTGGAAGCACAAAAAATTCCATTTGGCGGTCACATGGTTGCTGTTATGGCATTGATGGAATCTCCCGCAATAATAGTTGGTGTAATCCTCATCATGCAATTTGATAAGAAGTCAAACGAAGGTGTAAGTATAAAATCGGTTGTCCAGCATTCTTTCACTAATGGAAGTGTATTGATGATCTTAGGAAGCCTGCTCATTGGGCTTATTGCAGACACCAAACAGGCTGAAGGTATCAAACCATTTACAACTGATATTTTCAAAGGGTTCCTTGCTATTTTTCTTTTGGAAATGGGTATGGTAACTGCCAGGAGATTTTCAGCATTTAAAAAATATGGAATGTTTGTATCTTTTTTTGCAATCATAGTTCCTGCAATAAATGGTTGTATTGTTGCCTGGGCGAGCCAGTTTGTTACACAGGGTATTGGCAACCGGTTTATTTTTGCCGTCCTTGCAGCAAGTGCATCCTATATAGCCGTGCCTGCTGCAATGCGTTTAGCAGCCCCAAAAGCCGATCCGGGATTGTATATTCCAATGGCATTGGGTGTAACTTTTCCTTTTAATATTACTGTGGGTATGCCTCTTTACTTTGCCATAATTATTGGATAGGTTGCGGCGATAGCCGGGTGCCAGATCACCGGTACGCAACCGGGAGAAATTTTGTTAATCGCAATGATATTAATCCTGAGCTTATTTTTTACTTTTTACTTTTTCCTTTTTACTTAAGTAAGCATGCCACAACAAATAAGCTGCAATGCTTCTATATGGTTTCCAGGTTTCAGCAATCATTGCAATTTCTACCTTGCCTGCTGTTGAGTCTAATTTTTTTATATGTCTCGTACTATTTAGTAACGCTATATCTCCCAATGGAAAAACATCTATATGGTGAAGCGACATTAACAGAAAAACGTCCACCGTCCAGTCTCCAATTCCTTTTACCTGTTTTAATTCTTGCCTGATTCTTTCATCCGAAAGATTCACGAGTTCTTCTATAACAAGTTTTTTATCTGTTACTGCAGAGGCCAGACTTCTTGCGTACGAAGTTTTTTGCCTGCTGAAATAACAGGCCCGCAATTGTTCATCAGAAAGTGAGAGCACATGATCGGGAGTAATATCGCCAATGAGCGATCTTAATTTTTCGAGAGCTGCTTTAGCTGACGCCAGCGAAACCTGTTGTTCCAAAATAAAGTGCAGGAGTGTTTCGAATGAGGACTCTCTGCTCCAAAATGGAGGGTAGCCATATCTCTCCAGGATCTGTTTAAGATCTTCATCCTTTGAAGCAACTACATTACAATAATGGGTAAAGTTTTGCCTGTTGAACGTTTGAAAAGCGGTATTTTCTATTGCGGTAGGAATTATAATTTTTCTTTTGCCTTTGCCTTAAATTTTTCTATAAAATCCTCGCTCTGTTTGCTCAAAATCAGTTTTCCACTAATGGCTGCTCTTTCTTTCAAAAATTCATCCCAATGCTCCGTTCCTTTCCAAAACATTCTTTTCATTTCAGACATCGCATCCATGCCGGAGGCTGCCAAATGGTTGGTTAGTCTTCTAATGGACTCGTCCATGCTTTCAATATTGGGATGTAATTCAGCAAACAGTCCTTTTTGCCTTGCCCAATCTCCTGTACGCCACATGTGGGAGTCAATGGCCAACTGGCTAAAAGATGATAAACCAATTTTACGTTCAACAACTGGTCCTACTACAAAGGGCCCAATGCCTACCGAAAGTTCACTCAGTTTAACATCACTACCCTCCAATGCAATTGCGTAATCTGCTGCGGCTATAATGCCTATACCTCCGCCTACACTTTTACCCTGCACCCGAACCACAATAAATTTTGGTGCTTTACGCATAGCATTGATCACTTTTCCGAAACCAGTAAAAAAATCCAATCCCTGCTTTTCGTTGGTAATAGATGCCAGTTCATCAAATGAGGCACCTGAGCAAAAAACACCATCACCGCCCGATCGTACAATAATCACTTTGGTTTGTGGATTGATACCTTCGGCATGTATGGCCTGGGCAAGCGCATCCAACAATTTACCGGGTAACGAATTGCTTTGCCGGTGATAAAATTCAATGGTAACAATACCATGTTCTTTATCTGTCTTTACATAACCATCCTTTATTTCATTGATCATTTGTAAACTTATATTAAGAGTTAAATAGTTTGATCTGCCTTTTTAACCATAGTCAAAATTGTTGCCACCGCAACCGTCTCATCTGTTTCATCATAAATTTCCACATACCATTTTACAATCCCCTTTGCAATTTCATTTTCTTCTCTTCTTTCCTGTTCAATTTTTTCTTTTACAGTTAAGCGTACGCCAATGGTGTTTCCGGCATAAACAGGTTTTGTAAAACGCAATTCATCAATTCCGTAGTTTAATAAAACAGGACCCTTCTTTGCCTCCACAAATAATCCAGCCGCTGCACTTAAAACAAAGTAACCATGAGCAACCGGTTTGTCGAATAGCGTATTGGTTAGCGAGGTGTGATCGGTATGGGCATAAAAATGATCCCAGCTCAGGTTGGCAAAATTCGAAATATCAGCCTCGGTAATGGTACGTTTAGCAGTAACCAAAGTATCACCAATTTGCAATTCTTCAAAATGTTTTCGAAAGGGATGTTTGTCTTCTTCTTTTTGTGGTGCACCCGGCTGATATATATTTGTTATTGCCGTTAACATGGCCGGCGAGCCCTGTAAAGCAACCCGCTGCATGTAATGCTTCACTCCCCTGACGCCTCCCATTTCTTCTCCTCCTCCTGCCCGACCCGGTCCGCCATGTACCAACATGGGTAAAGGGCTTCCATGACCGGTGCTTTCTTTAGCACACTCATTATTTAAGACCAATATTCTGCCATGATGCGTTGCAGCACCCAAAACAAAATCTCTTGCAATCTGCCTGTTATTGGTAACAATGGAGCATACCAAAGAGCCTTTACCCATTTTGGCCAGTTGTACAGCATCCGTAGTAGTAGTATAAGGCATCAAAGTACTTACCGGTCCAAATGCCTCAATGCTATGTACGCTTTCATTCTTAAAAGGTTCCTCGTTCAACAATAACAACGGCGATAAAAAAGCACCCTTGGTTTTGTCCGCATCAATTAAATCAAAATTTTCAAAATCACCATAAATCAATTTTGATGATTGCAGTAGTTCAGTAACATGTTGCTTTACTTCTTCAACCTGGCCTTTACTGGCCAAAGCACCCATTCGAACTTTGTCGTTAGCCGGGTTGCCAATAGTCGTTTCACCCAGCATGTTACCTAATGCTATGTACACATCTTCAATTTTATTTTCCGGCACAAAAATCCTTCGGATGGCGGTACATTTTTGACCGGCTTTTATTGTCATCTCTTTACGTATCTCTTTCAAAAAAATATTCCATTCAGGCATTGCCGGGGTTACATCGTTGCCCAAAACAATGCAGTTGAGGCTGTCGGCTTCCATGTTGAATGGAACGCTTTCCTCTAAAATTCTTTTCTTCGATTTTAGCATTAAACCAGTGGAAGCCGACCCTGTAAAAGTAATCACATCCTGGGAGGTAACGAGGTCCAGCAGGTTGCCGGTACTTCCACAAATAAGTTGCAAAGATCCTTTGGGTAAAATATTACTGGCTGCAATTTCTTTTACAACAGCCTCCGTCAGGTAACTGGTTACAGTGGCAGGTTTTACAATAGCGGGTACACCGGCCAGAAGGTTTACTGCAATTTTTTCCAACATGCCCCACACAGGAAAATTGTAAGCATTTATATGAATGGCCACACCTTCTTTTGGTACCAATATATGCTGTCCGTTAAAGGTTCCTCCTTTACTTATTTTAGTTAATTCACCGTCAAGGCAAAAGGTTTCGTTGGGAAATTTGCGTCGTAGCGATGCGTTGGCAAACAGGTTACCAATGCCACCTTCAATATCTATCCAGCTATCGAGCCTGGTAGCGCCTGTATGGTAACTGATGGTATAAAATTGTTCTTTCTTTTCGGTTAAATGCAAAGCCAGGGCTCTTAACATTCTACCCCTTTCATGAAACGTCATTTTTCTTAAAGCCGGTCCGCCCACTTCTCTTGCATACCGCAACATTCCTTCGAAATCTAATCCATTGGCTGTGGCCACAGCAATGGCGTCGCCATTAACAGCATCGTACAATAATTGTCCCTCCCCATCTCCGGTTATCCATTCGCCTGTTACATAATTTGCCAGTTTATTCATATGTATTTTTAATTGAATCAAAACTAACAATTGTTAGGCAATGCTTAATAATATGCTACCTGGTACATTAAAGGAATGCTAACATTTAGATGGTAAAACTGAGAAGCTGTTTAAAATTAATTTGAAACTTTGATTTTAAAACTGAGGATTCCATTTGTACTTCAGATGAAGTGATTGCGACCCTTCGACAAGCTCAGGGTAAACCGCCACGCCGCTATGAAAACTTGCCTGTGAAGCGTGGCAAGGATGAAGCTATGGAAAACTTCAGTTGGTATTATAAAAACAATATTTTTAAACAGCTTCTGAGAGGAGGTAAATTGTTGGCGGAACTTATTTAATTGCCCGGTCCTGACTGTAACGGTGCATAAGAATACCTAAAGTGCTTCATGCAATTAAAAAATTTTAAAAAAAAGGGAGATTATTTTCTGATAGAATTCGCAGCCATTCTGTGATCAATCTCTGCGGAAAGACTTTCGAATATTTCGTCCACTGAACCTTCGCCGGGGATGGCTACTACTTTTTCAAAAATATGGTAATGGTCGGCTACCGCTGAAGTTTTGCGATGGTATTCTAAAATGCGCTCTCTGATTACCTCTTCGTTATTATCATCAGTTCTGCCACTGGTTAAACCACGGTTTAACAGCCGCTTCACCAATTCTTCTTCGCTAACCTGCAGCGATAACACTACACCAATTTCGGTTTGCTTCAGTTTTAAAAGTTTATCCAATGCCTCCGATTGAGCCTTAGTACGAGGGAAGCCATCAAACAAAAAACCATTTGCTTTTAAATTGGCATCAAGAGCAGTACTAATCATACCAATCACTACCTCATCGGGTACCAACTGGCCTTTGTCCATAAAATTTTTTGCTTCTAAGCCCAGGGGAGTTTGCCCGGCAATTTCGGTTCTTAATAAATCACCTGTGGAAAGATGTTTAAGTCCATATTTTAATATCAATTTTTCGCTTTGCGTACCTTTACCACTGCCTGGAGGACCGAACAAAATAATATTGAACATAGCTGCTTGCTAATCTTGGTGAGGGACAAATATAACGTTTGACCTTTACAATTCATTTAACAATCGTTAGGCCAACTACATCGTTTAGGCACGAAAGATCGATACACTTTCGGTTTAAATTTCAAACCCAAACCCGGTAGTTGCCGTTAATAGTTACACAAGAAAATTGCAATTCCTTTAGTCATCATTCTCGTTTTATTTAAAGAATAAAAAATTGACCCCTATGGATATTAAAAAAGAAAACCCGGTGTATTCACGAACCGATGCCTCTAAAGTTGTACTGCCCGAGGACGAATGGAAACAAATTCTTTCGCCTGAAGTGTATGATGTGGCACGGCAAAAGGGAACCGAAAGGCCGTGGACCAGTAAGTTTGAAACCTCAAAAGAGGTTGGAACTTTTTATTGTGCGGTTTGTGGAAATGCTTTATTTAAAAGTGATAGCAAATTTGAAAGTGGTTGTGGCTGGCCAAGTTTTTACGAACCAATTTCAAAGTCTTCTATTATATACACACCAGATAACATGCATGGTATGAACCGTACTGAAGTACAATGTGGCAGGTGTAAATCTCACCTGGGACATGTATTTGAAGACGGGCCTCCTCCAACCGGTTTACGGTATTGCATCAACGGTGTTGTATTGGATTTTGATAAAGGCGCAGAAGCTGAGAAAAGATATGATGAAGAAAATAGTAAGCGGTAACCATCATTTTTATACTTAGCGAAGCATAAAAATGTGCAATCCCAAAGATTTACAT
>JAJAYD010000233.1 GCA_026786345.1 Chitinophagaceae bacterium | reverse complement strand
GCTTATTATTTTATACTACTACCTTTTAGTATCGCCAAAGGAGCGCAAGACTTTGCTTCAAAAAAATAGTATGTTGTAGTTTCGCCATCCAAAATCATGCAATTGCAAATTCCCAATCAATATAAATCTTCTCACATTTGGTGGGTATTGGGTGTATTGGTTTTTATGCTTTTTGTTCGGCTGGCAGCTTCGCCAATTTATATTTTAGATGAAGCAAAAAATGCTCAATGTGCCAGGGAAATGCTTCAACAAAATGATTGGGTCGTTCCCACTTTCAATGGTGAATTACGCACAGATAAGCCCGTGTTGCACTACTATTTTATGATGATTGCTTATAAAATATTCGGCATCAACGAATTTGCAGCACGCTTCTTTTCGGCGCTGGCCGGCTTTTTAACGGTACTCATCACCTACATTTTTACAAAGAAGTTTATTAATGACCTTACCGCATTTTGTGCAGCACTTGTATTAGTGGCTTCTACTCAATTTTTATTCGAGTTCAGGCTAAGTGTTCCTGATCCTTATCTCATCTTTTTTATAACGGTTGGTTTGCTAACGGGATTCGCCTATTTGCAACTAAACAAATTTGGTTTCCTGCTAATTGCAGCCATCTCGTTTTCGATGGCAACGTTAGCCAAAGGCCCGGTGGCCCTGGCATTGCCTGGCTTATGTCTCCTGATATGGATCGTTTGGAAAAAGAAATGGACACCTGTTTTTTCCTGGAAACTTTTAGTTGCTATTGTGCTGGTTGCGGTCTTAACGCTACCCTGGTATCTGGCTGTGGATAAAGCTACCAATGGCGCCTGGACACGGGGGTTTTTCATTGATCATAACCTTAATCGTTTTTCTGATCCACAAGAAGGGCATGGTGGTTTTTTCCTGGTCACCCTTCTATTTGTTATTGTTGGCTTACTTCCATTTACTTCATTTTCGGGAGAGTTTTTTAAAAAGAGAAAGTTGCTTTTTAACCAGGAACTGACCCAATTTTCAGGAGTAGTAGTGCTGGCATTTATACTATTTTTTTCTATAGCCAGCACACGTTTACCAAATTATGCCATGCCATGTTATCCGTTTGTCGCTATCATAATTGGCAGCTATTTAAGCCAGGTGATATCTGGTAATATCTCATTAGAAAAATACCCTTTCATCATTGTTTTTGTAATCCTTACTCTCCTGCCGGTTGCAGGTTATTTTGCAATTACTACTGAAGTGGAAACTGCTCACATTGGCTGGATTTCCTTTATGTTGTTGGTTGGCGCATTGGCAAATTTGTTGGTTCTGCTAAAATGGAAAGAATGGCCAAACTATAAGAGGGTGATTGGTTTGTTTGCTGCTTATACACTGTTTAATATTATTGCTTTGCAGCAGGTCTATCCCATACTTTACCGGCAAAACCCCGTTGCTAAAACTATTCATGAAGTTTTAAAATATAATAAAGTGTTTGCCTATGAAATTTATAACCCCGGCTATAACTTTTACTTACCTGCAACTGTTAACCGCTTTACAAATGTAGACTCACTGCAAGTGGCGCTTATCAAAAATCCTTCAGCTATTGTTATTACACGACTGGTTTATGCTGATACCTTAAAACGCCTCGCCTTACACGAAGTTGCCCGTCATCACGATTTGTTTGAAACCCCTACCACCGTATTGTATGTTACCAAAAACAGACCTTAACTACCGGCAGTATAAATTGACCATGCTGGTAATTGCATTCCTGGGGTCGTTACTAATTTTTGCATCCTTTATCCTTAAAAAACAAACCCTTTTTTTATTGCTGAATGGTGACATGGGTGCAGCAGCCGATGCTTTTTTTAAATACTTCACCCATGTGGGAGATGGACTTTTTTGGTTTTTGTGGCTTCCGCTTGTGGTAATTAAAAGAGGTAAAAAATACCTTCCGCTACTTTTGTCAGCTATAGTATTTTCTACCCTGTTAACGCAAATAAGTAAGCAAGTAATTTACCCTGACGAACCAAGACCACTTCAAGCCATTGCGGATCAAACCCTGGTTCATTATGTGCAGGGTGTAACGATACATTCCATCAACAGCTTTCCTTCAGGCCATACTGCAACAGCATTTTCCTTTCTATTAATATTGTCCTTATTCAATAAAAGTAGTCGCTGGATAGTTTTGGGATTTGCAATTGCGCTTCTTGTGGCGTACTCAAGAATTTACCTTGGCCAGCATTTCCCGTTGGATGTAGGTGCTGGTATGCTGGTGGCTGTAGGTACTATGTTACTTTCTGTAATGGTTCAAAAAAGGTTTGAGAATATAACGGCGGAGAGTACCGAAAATAGGGGCCCAAAAAAATCAGGCCTATAATTAGTCGAAATGTTTATCTTTTGCTCAATTCTATTAAACAAATAACTTTAAATGATCTAAATCATATAATTAAAAAAAATTGAACACCTGCACAATAAAGAATACGAAATACCGTTAAAAATAAAAAAATCCCCCAATTTTAAATTATCAACGATGAATGTACTTACTCTTGCCACATTAACCCTTTTCTTTTCACCCATCATTACTCTTTCTTACATAAGCTATCATAACTATAAAGCCCGGAAAAATGCAAATGAATACCTGTAGCAGGTATTCATTTGCATTTTTTGAAAACATTTTTTCTCTTTAGAAAGCGTTCTTATCGCCCTTAATGGACAAGTATAAGGTTTGAAATATAATTTGGATGTCCAGAAGCATGCTCCAATTTTCCATGTACTTTATGTCCAGTTCTATTCTCTTTGTCAGATCTTCTTCTTTGGTAATCTCGCCTCTGTAACCATTAACTTGTGCTAATCCTGTAAGACCGGGTTTAACAAAGTGGCGTATCATGTATTGGTTGATGATTTCTGCGTATTGCTCTGTATGCTTCAGCATGTGTGGCCGTGGACCCACCACAGACATGTAGCCCTGAAATACATTAAAAAACTGGGGCAGTTCATCCAGGTTTGTTTTCCTCAAAAATTTGCCAAGTTTCGTGTACCTGCTATCATTTTTTGTTACCTGTTTACTGTCAGCTTCGTCGTTTACCGTAAGGCTCCTAAACTTAAAGCATAGGAAGGGCATATTATTTTTTCCGGAGCGTAACTGTTTGAAGAATACAGGACCCTTAGAATCCAATTTTATTAAGATGGCAATTATGGGGACGAGCCATGATAACACGAACAGGATTACAAAAGTGCTGAAAGCGATATCAAATACCCTTTTCTTAAAGCGGCTTCCCAGGTCTTCAAGTGGCTCCTGCCGAAGTGATAATACAGGTAAATCTTCAACAAAACTGAGGTGAACTCTCCTGTTTATAAACACACTAAAATCGGGTACAAAGCGAAAACGAATGAAGTTCTTCTCTGCCTGCTGGGCAATTTCATAAATATCCGGATTGGTTTCCGGTGGTATTGTTGAATAAATTTCGTCAATCTCGTTTTTAATTGCATAAGCAAGACTGTCACCAATGCATCCCAGGATTGGCGCAGATTTAGAATGCTTGGTGGCAGAGTTGTAATCATCAAAATAACCCTGCATTTGAAATGTACGGTTCTGCGACCGAAGGTTAGAAACCAATTTATGAGACAGGTCATTGTAACCAAGAACTATAAACTTGCTGGTAAGCATATTATTCTTGATAAATGAAGAAGCCCCGATAAAAATAGTTCGGGTGACAATCAGCGTTAAGCCAAAACCGGCAAAATTGAGCAACACAAACGGTCTTGAAAAATTGCTTTTAAACAGAAATATGAGCAATAAGGTAAGCGCTGTGTACAAAAGATAGGCCTGTATTGTACGTATTAAAAAACGCTCCTTTCCAAAGTAAAGAGCAGTTATATACGAAGAGAAAATCCAGGCGATATTGGTTGTAAGAAACAGTGGCTGGTTGGTAGGATCTTTGGTTAAATTAAGTATCTGAAATAAAACGATTAGTACAAAATTTAATGCTACCAGGTCAGATATCAACACCGAAAACCTAAAAAGCTTCTTCGGTAAGGGAGAAATGAATTTTTCAGGCCCAACGGACTTAGCTAAGCTAAACAAAGGCGTTTTCTCTGCTCTTCCGTTTGTGAAGTAGTGCAACTGTTTTTTTCTTGATTCTTTATAAAAAAAATTCATCTTGACCATTCGTTTAATTGTGATAGACCAGCTGTTTAATAAAAACCATTTAGAAATGCTTTATACATAGGTGCATTCTCACAATTCAATTTCACTTACATGCGATAAAATAAGGCAAAAAAACCTTAAATGCTAATAAATAAGAAGGATTTTGGTTTATTTAAGTTGCATTACTCCGCAGTGTAGCCCTTCTTTTTTAAGCCCATTGCTCTGCCAGCAATCAGCTAATTCTGTCAAAGCACTGTGAAACACCTCCCTTAATAAAACAAAATAGCCTGTTTGCTACAACAGGCTTCTAAAATATACTTCGATTTGAATATTAAAGATTAATTTCTTGTTAGGTTTATGATTAAAAAAGCAATTGTGGACACAATTCCCAAAATTGTAGTTCCAACAGAAATATTCTTCATTACTTTTTGTGACTTAAACGAAGGCTTGTTTTCAGACCTTACATAAATGATATCATTTTGTTGAAGTCGGTAATATGGACTGGTAAAAAAGTTGTGTGAGAGCAGATTCACATACCCAAATTCTCTTAAACCGTTTTTTTCCCTTATTATAGTTACCGATTCTTTTCGACCGTATTGAGTTATATCACCCGCCTGGGCAATAGCTTCCAGTATGTTTATTTTTGATGTTTTTACATCTATCGTTCCTTGCTTGGCAACCTCTCCCATAACTGTTATTTTAAAGTTCGCGAAGTCAACTAAAACCACCGGGTCAACCAAATACACTTTTAATTTATTTATTAAAAGGTCGCGAAGCTGGTTCCTGGTCAAGCCAACCGCCTTAATTGGACCCAATTGCGGGTATAAAATGTAACCATCATCGTCCACCGTAAGGTTTTTACCCAGAGGAACAAGATAGGGTGTAGCGTACTCGGGTTTTAAAGAAGATAATGAAATACTAAGATCGTCGCCAACTTTAATAGGTACCTCATAACTTTCCTGAACAAACATGTGACTGCTGTCGTAAGCCGGGTATGAGAAATAATCCAGGTCTTTTGCAGGCGAACAGGAACTGAATTGAATAATTAAAAATGCCGATAAGAACAGGATGAAAGTAGATTTCAAGGTTATGTAATTTTTCATAAATAATTGTGACGTTGAACCTTATATTATTACCGTGCTAATAGTAAAAACCCAAATCGAAGAGTATTTTTTAAGAATTAAAGTTGCATTTGAACCCCGCAACCATCCTAAACAATATGCATTTAAAACTGCACGCAAGTATATTTTTATAAAAAGCTTGATAGGGTAAAACGAATACAAAAACGGGCTATAATTTATTTAATCATCAGTCTTATCGAGATGTTTTTGAACAATCATAGCAAACTCATTTCCATGTACAGTTTCAAAAATGTCAGAATGGTCTCCCTTTACCTCGTATAAGAGTACGGAGGATGCATACTCTTTCCACAGATATTTAGAATCATAATCAAGCTCTATTTTCTTGAAATTGATTTTGTTTTGTGCATCTGTGAAGTAATATCGCTCCTTTGCATAAAAAAGAAGGATTTCTCCATTATACTGCTCAAGGGTATATTTTCTGCTTGCCCTTGTATATAACTCAGAGGTTTTATCAAAAATTTCAAACTCATTGTATTCCGGTTCAACCCCTTTTTTTCCTTTACCCGAAAGCTTATTGATTTTGTTTTTCAAAGAAGTGACCTTATACATGATGGCCTTCTTTGGATGCTTTCTTAGGAGGTAAAATTCAAAGTCAAGTTTTAAGGTTAGCCTGGCAATGGCTACGTTTAACCTGGCAGGAAAATGATACAAATTTTTAAAAGAGGGTGGTGCCTCAGGTGAAACATTTCGTCCTATTAATGTGTCAAACATGGCAAGCATGTGTACTTTCTTTCCGCTGTTTTGCAGTTGCTTTGCCATTTCCAAAGCAATTTTACCACCCGTGCAATGGCCGGAAAGTGCATATGGTCCTACCGGATTAAGGGTCAATATTTCGCTGATAAACTTACTGGCTATCCCTTCAATTGTATCGGGAAAAGTTTGGAAATCATTTACATCAATGGGTGGTTGAATGGCGTACACTGGTTGATCTTTATCCATCATACGGGCAAAACGCATAAACTTATTTGCTGTGCCACCGCCACCCGCAACAATGTATAACGGGGGTTTATTACCTGTAGCTTTTATCGGTACCAGGTATTTATTTGTGCTTGCGGTTAGCCTGCCATTCTGCAGCGCAATATTGTTATTATTTAATTTAAAGGTTTCAGTATTGCCTGTGCTATTGGTACAATGCTCAATCAATGCCTGTAAACGGATGTTATAAATATGAATAAGCTCTTTAACCTGCTCTAAAGTAAAATTATTACTATTGAAACTCCAGTTTGTTACTAATTGCCCGTTTTTAATAAAGCAATTGACAGACAACTCTTCATTGATAATGTGATTTTCATTTACAGAAATGCCAGTAGATCCTTTTGAAGGTGAAATCCAGCTACCGGCCTTTACAATGGTATCAAGCTGTCCAAGATAATTAAAGATGACATTCCATTTTTCAGGAGTAGAAAAACGATGGTCCTTATTCAAGTATTTTAATACGCCATAACCAATGCCTTTGTCGGGTATTTGCCTCAGTTGGTTTTTAACAGACACCAGCATATTACCCAAGTCTGAAGTTGAATTAGTAGCTAAAACCAAAGGGTAAATTGTAGTAAACCATCCAACCGTGTTGCTCAAATTTATTTTTTCATCAATTTCAACTCTTCCATGGCCTTCAAGCCCTACGGTTACCTGTTCAATCTTGCCCCATTCGCTAACTGCATTTGCAAGTGCACAAAGCAAAACATCATTTATTTCGGTTTGATACTTTTTGGATACTTCGTGTACCAACAGATTGGTAAGTTCAGCGCTGAGCATCATTGCGGTTGTCCGCATATCTTTTAACCTTACATCACTGTTATTATTATTACCAATGTTCAAAGGTCTATAGCTCTCCACAACGCTTTTCCAATAATCGCCTTGCCCAAGCAACGATTGCTGGCGACCATAATCGTTTAAGGATTGATACCATTGCCTGTAAGAACTTCCCTTTTTGCCCAGAGAAACTCTTTCATTCTTTTGAATACAGCTTAAAAGATAATCAAGGTTTTCAGCAATGATTCTCCACGAAACCCCGTCAACCGCCAGGTGATGAATGACTACCAATAAGCGATTTTCGCTTTCAAAGCCGGGCGTTTTAAAGAGCACCACTTTTATAATTTCTCCCTTAAAAATATCAAGGCTTTGCTGGTAATAGTTGGCTTTGTCTGTTATGAATTGATTGATGTCGGAAACCTCTTTATCTACTATTTCTTCGATGACTGCAAAAGAAACATCAGCATTATACAGTTGCTCCCAATTTTTACCAGTTAATTGTTGATAGGTAAACCTCAAAGCATCGTGATGCGAAAAAATTACCTGCCACGCACGGTTAAGTTGATCAACGCTTATTACTTTATTGATGCCCAACAATACCGCCTGGTTAAAATGAGATACATAAGGCATCTCAGCTGAGTGCAAATACCATTGCTGTATAGGGAGTAAGCCGAAGCTTCCGGTTAATATTCCCTGCTCTGTTTCTATAATTTCCTCTGCCCGCTGGTTAACAAATCTGCCAAGGGAATCAATGTTTTGATTAATAAAAACATCGCGGGGATGAATTTCAACATTAAGTCTTCGGGCAGCATTTACAAACTGAAGTGTTAATATGGAGTCACCTCCAATTTCAAAAAAGTTATCGTAAACACCCACTTTTTCTATACCCAACAACGTTTGCCAAATGTTTACTAACTGTGTTTCCAGTTCAGAACGCGGTGCCACATATTTGTCCGCTAACTCATTGCTTACATCCAAATGGGGCAAGGCAGTCTTATCAATTTTACCGTTTGTATTGAGCGGCAACTTTTCTGTTGTCATCCAATAAGCAGGCATCATATAATCAGGAACTTTTGCCTGTAGCCAGTTTACCAGGTTTTGTTTATTGTAATTTTCACCCGGAACGATGTAGGCGATTAAAGCTTTAAAGTTTCCATGATCCCTGACTACGACCACTGCATTTTTAACCATGCTGCTCTCCTGAAGTATATTTTCGATCTCAGATGGCTCAATACGGTAACCACGAATTTTTACCTGGTCATCAACCCTACCCATAAATTCTAACATACCCCGCTCATTCCACTTAACCACATCACCGGTTTTATAAAGTCGCTCAACATTATTGCCTGCAACAACATCTATAAATTTCTCTTTCGTTAAAGGTTGGTTGTTTACATAACCTAATGAAAGGCCCATGCCGCCAATATATAATTCTCCCGCAACGCCCACAGGTACAAAATACCTGTTACTATCTAAAACAAAAGCCTTTGCATTATCCAATGGCTTGCCAATAGGTATCATTTCATTTTCTGACAACGAGTTTAATGGGCAATATGTGGCGAAAACAGTTGTCTCTGTCGGACCATAAATATTGAACAATTTGTTTGTTCCCAAAGCCCCAAGTGCTTTTCTGACATGTACAGAAGAAGCGGCTTCTCCTCCAAAAAATATTTTACGCAACCCTTTAAAAGTCATAGGATCAGCATCTATCATCGCATTGAATATTGCTGTTGTAACAAAGCAGATAGAAACCTTTTGCTGAACAATAACCTTTGATATTAAATCGGTATCAGCAGACCAGCCTTCCATTAATAAACAAAGTGTAGCTCCATTAAGTAAAGCACCAAAAATTTCGAAAACGCTGCCATCAAATCCATAATTAGACCATTGCAACATTTTATCGTCAGGCATTACTTTTAAGTCGTTTGCCTGGAAAGCAATGTGTAATACATTTTGGTTGCTTACAGCAATACCTTTTGGTTTACCCGTAGTACCACTTGTATACATGATATAGGCAGGTGCTTTACCGGCCTCCTGCGAGGTCTTGAATTCAATGGAACATTCCTTTGACTCCTTTATACTAACCAGGGGTATATCATTTATATCCTGTAGAATATCTGGCTTAAAGGAGGTATGTACAACTGCTTTTACTTTTGCATCCCTAATGATAAACTCCAATCTTTCATCAGGAAATTCAATATTTAAGGGTACATAGGTGCAGCCCAATTTCAGGATTCCCAAAATGCCTGTAATCATTTCAAAACCACGAGGTGCAAGTAATGCAATTGCATCACCTGGTATCAGGCCAAGCTTATTTAATTGATTAGACAGTTTATTAGATAACTCATTTAGTTGGCGATAGGTAAGGCTTTTATCTTCGAAAGTGAGCGCAGTTTTATTTGAAAACAATTTTACCTGCTCTTCAAAAATACCAATCACGCTTTTTTTAAGTGGAATTGAACTCCGCCGGTTGTTTAGTTCAAGTAAGGCCGATTGTTCCGCACCTGACATCATACTAAGTTCAGCTATCTGACATTCAGGATTGGAACTGATTGAGGTGAGCAATTCATCAAAATGACTCATCATTCTTTTTACAGAAGGTTCCTTAAACAGGTCAGTACAATATTCAACACTTAGGTATAAAGCATCACTGGTTTCAATGATATTGAACGTAATATCGAATTTGCTTGTATGATGGCTCGTGTAACCATTTGCGTTTTGCTCAACCGTTATATTTTTTAACGTTACCGCTTTTGTGTTGCTTACATTTTGGTAAGAGAATACTACCTGCACGAGGGGATTACGGCTGATGTCCCTCTCATACACCAACGATTCCACCACCTTCTCAAAAGGAATGTCCTGGTTATTGCTGGCCTCATACATGGTTGCCTTTACCTGAGAAAGTAAACTGGTAAACGATTTTTGGCTATCAACTTCAGATCGGATGGCCAAAGTATTAACAAAAAAACCTATCAGGTTTTGAATCTCTTCATATTGTCTTTCTGCAACAGGAGTGCCGATACAAATATCGTTTTGACCTGTATACTTGTGCAACAGAACCTTAAATGCTGCAAGCAATGTCATATACATAGTAGCACCATGTTGCTTACTCAATTGTTGCAGGCTCTTATTAAACTGATCGTTTAATTTTAGAGAAATCATTGATCCATTGGTACTCTGAACAATGGGTCGTACAAAATCAACCGGAAGGTTAAGTTTAGTAACTCCGGCCAATTTCTGTTTCCAATAGTCAACTTTATTCTTCCATGCTTCGCTGGCAGCTAAGGTTCTTTGCCAAATTGCATAATCAGCATATTGAACAGGTAGTGGCACAAGTAACGGCTTCCTGTTTTCTACTTTTGAATTATACAACTCCTCCAATTCTCTAACCATAATTGGAGTGGACCAGGCATCGGAAGCTATGTGGTGAAGGGTAATGACCAGCAGGTATTCATCATCTACCGGATTGAGCAAACTTGCCCTGATCATATAATCTTTCCTAAGATCAAAAGGCTTGTCGATCAATGACTGTATCAACCCCGCTGTCTTTCCTTCCCCCGGGTCAGTGGTTACAATTTCAATATCCCAATTATTATTTGGCTGAATAACCTGGCAGGTGGTGCCATTTATTTCGCGAAATACAGTACGCAACGCCTCATGGCGATTGATCAACTCCTTAAATGAATACTTGAGCGCAAAAATGTTTAGATCACCTTTTAGATTTAAAATAGCAGGTATATGATAATGTTGACTCCCCGTTAACTGGTCTATTAACCAAAGACGTTCCTGGCTAAAAGACATTGGGATGTTGGCCGGCCTTGGAATGGCGGATGGAATCACAACCGGTTGCTGATGATGGGAGTTTGTTTGTATTTGTTCAGCAAGAAGTGCAACGGTTGGGTAGTCAAAAATATGACCTATCGGAACTTCAACTTTAAACTCTTTCCTGATTGCAGAAACCAACCGAATGGCTAACAACGAATGACCGCCCTGTTCAAAAAAGTCATCCTGCATACTTATGTTGTCCAACTCAAGAACATCCATCCATATTTTTGCCAATCGTTCTTCAACATCATTTTTTGGATGAACGTGCTTGTTTTCTGATGAGCCTGCAACATCTAATTCTTTTAACCTGCGCCTGTCAACCTTACCATTAACCATTAAAGGAAACGCCTCTAAGTTAACAATCCGTGAAGGAACCATATAGTCAGGTAACTTGCTGCGTAGTTGATCTATTATGCTGTCTTTATCAAATGCTGTTTTTGGAATTACGTAGGCTACCAATTTTCCATTGTTGCTTTTATCCTGATTGTACAAAACAACCGCCTGCTCCACTTCTTCAATACTTTGTAGTGCAGATTCAATTTCTCCCAATTCCACCCGGTAACCACGAATTTTTACCTGGTCATCGGCCCTGTTTATAAAGGTGATGTTACCACCAGCATCGTATTTCACCAAATCGCCGGTGTCGTATAAAACAGGCGAATCCGGATTATTAAAAGGGTTGCTGATGAATTTTTTACGCGTCAGTTCTTCATTATTCAGGTAACCCTTTGAAAGACCTTTTCCACCAATGTACAAGCGCCCCGCCACGCCAACAGGCGTAAGTTGCAGGTCTCCATCCAATACATACACAACCGTGTTAGCAAAGGGCTTACCAACTGGTATGGTCTTTTGATATTTTAAGGAATGGTCAACTATGTGCAATAGCTTGCCAATAGTGGTTTCTGTAGGGCCATAGTGATTGACTACTATACAAGATTTGCTGGCAGATAAAATAGCCTCCGCCATATCTGTATATAAAACCTCTCCTCCAAAAATTAATAACTTATTTGGCAGCAGTAACTGATCGTCAATTTGCAAGGCCTTCCAATGCGAAGGAACAATCTTAATACAATCAATTGAATATTCTTTAAAGTAGGCATGAAGGCCATGAGCATTGCTAAGTGTTTCCTTTTTAAATACATGCAAAACTCCCCCCGATAAAAGGGAGCCAAACAATACCGTATTACCAAGGTCGGTTGCTATAGACGATAATAAAGCAAAGCTGTTGCATTCAGCAATTGGTAACTTATCTGCCAAGCCAAAATAATAATCAACAATGTTACCGTGCGTTATCATCACGCCTTTTGGTGTTCCGGTAGAACCCGATGTGTAAATAACGTAGGCAACATGATTTGCGCCATCAACAACCCCGGCATTGTGCCTGGGTTGTAAAGAAAGCATGTCATCTTCCGGATCCAAAATATGTAACGAATCATTCTGTTCAGTCAACAAATTGTTGAATTGGTTGCTTACAATTGCTACACCTGCATTAACGTCGTTAATAATAAACTGAATTCTTTCTGCAGGCAGATTTGCATCAATGGGCACATAGCCACCGCCCGCTTTTAGTATACCCAAAATGGAAACAATCATATGTAAGCCAGGCGCTGCCAGTAACGGTATAAGGCTGTTTGTTGTAACCCCCTTTGAGCGTAAATAATGAGCAAGCTGGTTTGCTTTCTCATTAAGCTGGCTATAGGTAAGCTCTGTATTTTCAAAAGAAATTGCGGCGGCATTAGGTTGCCGGGCAACTTGTTGTTCAAATAAAGAAATGATGTTTTGCTCTTTGCCGTACTCAACGGCTGATACACCCCAATTTTGCGTGAACATATCCTGTTCTTCCCTGGTGAGAAGGCTGATATCTGCAATTTTTATATTGGAATTTTGAGCAATTTGTTTTAATAAATTCCCGAAGTGAGTAACCAACCTGGTAATGGTTTCTTCTCTAAATAATTCAGTGCTGTACTCAACAGTCAGGCTCAATCCATTAGATGTCTCATTTACAAAAAAGGTAAAATCGAACTTGGAGACTTCAGATTTTATAGGCTCGTATGAAGCCTGCACGCCACCAAGAGAAACATTTTGAACTTCGGGAGTATTTAATAACACCAGCATAACCTGGAACAAAGAAGCACGTCCTTTATCGCGGTCTTTTAAAACAGCATCTACCACCTTTTCAAATGGTACATCCTGGTGTTGATAAGCGCCTAAAGTGGTTGTTTGTACCTGTTTTAACAGGTCTGTAAAAGTTTGATCGCTGCGTACCTGGTTACGAAGGGTGATGGTATTTACGAAAAATCCAACCAGTTCTTCCACTTCCTTTTGGTTGCGATTGGCAATGGATGCCCCAATAGAAATATCGCTTTGATTGGTATAGCGGTACAACAGAATATCAAATGCAGCCAATAAAGTCATGTAAAGACTGCAGTCGTTCTGACGACTAATGTCAACCAGTGGTTTAAGAACTGATTGATCTATAAACTTAAAAATGCTACTGCCTTTACTAGAGCGGTTTAAGGGCCGGTCAAAATCGTATGGTAATTGTAAAGGTGTAAAACCTTCCAAATTTGATTTCCAATAAGAAAGTTTGGTTTGAAGCAACTCTTCTCTTAAATGATTTCTTTCCCAAACTGCATAATCGGCAAACTGTAGCGCAAGAGGAGGCAATTCATATTGTAATCCCTGTAAAGCCGCTGCATAATGCTGGGTTACTTCTTTTATAATGATTGGGGCAGACCACGCATCGCAAGCTATATGATGAATTGAAACCACCAACAAATGGTCGTCATCAGCTAAATTTATAACAGTGCCCCTAAGCATAAAATCCTTTGACAAGTCAAAGGGTTGCTTATTTATGTTGTGAATTGTTACATCGAGCAAAGGTTTGTTGTCCTTTAAATGGGAGCCTTCCAGGTAACACATGCTCCAGGTGGAGGGTTCCTTTACTTTTTGGTAACCAATACCATCAAATTCAACGTAAACGGTCCTTAATATTTCGTGCCTTTTTATTACGCTTTTTACGGCAGATTCTAAAGCATCCTTATTTAATTTGCCTTTTAACCGCAGCGCTACCAGCGTGTGGTATTGAATACTTCCGTCCAGTTTGTCAATAAACCATAATCTTTCCTGCGAGAAAGAAAGGGGAATATTTGTAATAACCTCCCGGTTGAATGGTTGTATTAAGGACTGTGTTTGATTAGCAGACTTAGATTTGAAACTGTCGTTTTTTAGAAAATCGATGATGACATTTTTATTATTCCTAATCTCTTCCAGTAAATCTTTGGCAATCGTTTTATTTTCAGCATGCTTAAGTTGCAGTTTGTCGCCATTGAGTAAAAGCTCCACCCCTGCTTGCTTAGCAGTATATATTAGATCAATAGTCTTATTAAACGTCTGTTCCATAATTTTTTTAACCTGCTCTCACAGTGTTTATATATCTATTACTTCAAACTTCTCAGAACTTGTAACAACATTTTGATCCGATTGAATTTCAAAGTATTTACTTAAATCCCTGATTGATCTTGAATGAAAAATAACATTCATGGGTATAGTTAATTTAAGCTCATTCTCAATATACGATACCAATCTCATCGCTAAAAGCGAATTTCCACCCAGTTCAAAAAAATTGTCATGTACACCTATTTTTTCGACGCTTAACAGTTTTTGCCATATTACTGCAAGCTTTTTTTCAGTATCCGTTTCCGGTGCAACATATTCCTTTTCAATATCTAAGCTCCGTAAACTTTTTAGCAACCTTGTATCTATTTTACCATTATATGTTAAAGGTAATTTATCCAATTTTACCCACATAGCCGGCACCATATATTCCGGTAACCTTTTATATAAATATAGTAAGACGTTCTGCTTATCAAAATCGTTGTCTGCCACCACATACCCTACCAGCATTTTGTTACCGTCTATTTCTGTCTTTGCAAGTACCACTGCCTGCTTTACCAATCCACTTTTCATTAATGCCTGCTCAATTTCACCCAATTCAATCCTATATCCCCTGATTTTTACCTGGTTATCCATTCTGCCGTAGTATTCTATTGTACCATCTGCCAGCCTACGTCCTAAATCTCCGGTTTTGTAAATCCGGCTTCCATTTGCACTAACGAAAGGATTTTCAATAAATTTTGCACTGGTAAGTTCCGGCTGATTTAAATATCCGCGGGCCACACTTTCTCCGCCAATCCAAATTTCGCCCACCACCCCATTGGGAACCAAATGGCCGTTTTCGTCTACGACATAAATCCAAATATTACCCAATGGTTTGCCAATTGGTAATTTATTGTTGGAGATGCCGGCTTTTGAATATTTAAAATCTAAAGCAGTTACGGTTGTTTCTGTAGGGCCATAGGCATTGTAGAAGTCTACATAGTCTGCCCATTTTTCTGCAAGCAAAACCGAACATTCTTCTCCACCTGAAACCACCCGTTTTAAATGGGGGTAATTTTTTGCGGTTAATGTTTCAATATAACCTGGGGTAGCATCCAGATGCGTAATTCTTTCCTTTTCCATTAATAGTTGCAATCCCTCCGGGTGGGTCAACGTTTCCTTATCGATCAATACCAGCGTGGCACCAGTAGCAAATGCCAGCATTATCTGTTCAACCGAAGCATCAAAAGCATAGTTGGAAAACTGCAAAATCCTGTCATCCCCCGTTACTCCATAATGCTTTACCTGGTGTGTAATTAAATTAATGACTGTTTTGTGTTCAATCATTACTCCTTTGGGGTTTCCTGTTGATCCCGAAGTATAAATTACATAGGCCAGGTTACGGGAGGTGTTTATCGGCTCCGGATTTGAAGCCTCTTCTAAAATTTGCCCTTTCTCATCATCAACAAATATTATTTCGACATCTTTATTGGTCTTGTGCCCATTTGCTGAAGTTCCCAAATCGGTGTCAACCGAAAGTCGGGTGACCATCTCAGCATCACCAATCATTATGGTGGCAACTGTGTCTTCCAAAATAAAACGAATTCGTTCCAGCGGGTATTGAGGATCGATAGGAACGTAAGCACCCCCCGCTTTAAGAACTCCCAAGATGGCAACAATCATTTCTGTGCTTCTTTGCAAACAAATGGGTACCATTTTTTCAGCTACTACTCCTTTTTTTCGTAACACAAGGGCCAATTGATTAGCCCTCTCATTTATTTGCTGATAAGTGCTTTTTTCTTCCCTAAAAATAACCGCAATATTGCCACGTACCTTTTCGGCTGTTGCCTCAAAAAGCTGCGCCATTGTTTGCGTATGAGAATATTCGGCGTTGGTTTCATTAACTCCATGTATCAACTTTTCCTCATCAGTTGCATTCAACAAACTCAGTTCATTCATTTTTTTCGCCCCGTCAATAATGGTGCTTAACACATTTTGAAATTGATCTCTAATACCCTGTACGTAAAATTCCTGTAAAATATTACTGTTATAATGAAATGATATATGCACCTGCCCACTGTTTTGAATTACAATGTTAAGCGGGTAATTGGTTTGTTCTTCTATCCTGATTTTACCGGCCTGTAAACTCCACTTTTTTGTAGTTAGTACTTCGCTAACAGGGTAATTTTCAAAAATGAGTAAGCTATCAAACAGGTCGCCGGGTATGCCTGTCCACGCTTGTATATTAGTAAGCGGTGTCTGTTGAAATTCAAGGCTGTTAACCTGCAACTTTTGCAAATTGTTAAGCCAACTCACCACTTCGGCTTGCTCATCGATTTGCGCATAAAAAGGAAGTGTATTGATGTATAGCCCTACCCGTTGTTCAACATTGGATAATGTATCGGGTCTGCCTGAAACAATAATGCCAAAAACCACGCTGTTGTTGCCTGTGTATTGTGCCAGCATAAAAGCCCAAATACCCTGCATGATGGTGTTTACGGTAAGCCGGTTTGTATGGGCGAAATGGTGCAATGCCTCACTTTCATCAGCGGTTAACTGAAGCGTTGTATGTTGAGGAATTCCGCCAATTTTATTACGTTCATCTTTTGAATTGATAAAGGGCAACAAGGTGGGCTCTTCCAGGTCTTTTAAATGATTTCGCCAATAATTTTCTTCTGCTTCGCTGTCAATATTTTCAATGTAACGAATGTAATCCTGGTAGTTATCTGGGTTTTGGGGTGAGGGTTGGTTACCTGCTACAACGTCATCATAGGCTTGTAAAAATTCCTGCATTAAAATTGGCAAAGACCATCCGTCGCTCAACAGGTGATGGTATGTCCAAACCATTCTAAAGCCGTCGGTTAACTTTAAGAGCGTTAGCCTCATCAATGGTGCCTGTGCCAGGTCAAAGCCCTTGTCCCGGTCAGCTTTTTCGAAAGCGGTAACCGCCAATTCCTGTTCGTTGTCCTGGTTACCGGACAAGTCAATAATTTCAACCGGTACCTCTACCCTTTTAAACACACATTGTACGGGCACATTAAGCGAATGCGCAAAAAATGCACTTCTTAAAATGCTGTGATTTTTAACTACCGATTGCCAGCTTTTTTTAAATGCATCAAGGTTGGCATCCTGAAGCAGGCAACTCAATTGCTCTGTATAAGCCCCCGTGCCTCCCTTGTAAAGACTATGGAAAAGCATGCCCTGCTGTAATCCACTCAGGCGATAGATACTCTCTACCTGCTCACCTAAAGGCATGCCGTTTACAGGTATCTGCAAAAATGCATCGAGTTCTTTATAACTGATTTCCCGGCCAAGACCAATATCTGATGGGGTAAGAAGCTGCATGTTCGATTGCTGCAGTTGCAGGCAATGTTGAATGATTGCTGTGACATTCGAAATATATTCGGATGCTAATTTTTCTATCGTTTCAGGGGAAAAATGGAGGGTACTAAAAGACCAACTGACTACCAACTGTCCATCCTGAACCTGTGCGTTTATTGCAATTTTTTCGTGTATAGTTGCCTCGCTGCTGCGGGCAGAACCAACAGGCTCATTTGCTGTTGTCAACCACCCGGATCCCTTTACAACATTATCCAACTGGCCCAGGTAATTGAATACAATTTCCCATTTGTCTGCTCCCTGTAATTCCGGTTCAGCATTAATGTATTTCAATACTCCATAACCGAGGCCTTTACCAGGTATTTTTCTTAACTGCTCCTTTACTGATTTCAATAATTCATCGTCGTTTGAAACCTGGGAGGTCTCTAACAAAACAGGGTATAAAGTTGTAAACCAACCCACTGTGTTGTTAATATCAATTCCTGCTTCTATTTCTTCACGGCCATGGCTTTCAAGGCCTATAAGTAAGTGCACATTTTTTTGTTGCGCATTAAAAGTTTTAGCTAACGCAGCCAGCAACAGGTCGTTGATTTCTGTACGATAAACTTTTGAAACATCCTGCAATAATTGTTTAGTTAAATCACCTGCTAATGATGCCTGGTAATAGCCAAGATCTTTTGCGGTAACAATACCGGTATGAGCCCTATCGGTTTCCAAAGGCTGGGCTTGTTGCTGAAGGTGTTGCCAGTATTCTTTTTGTTGCAACAATTTATTGCTTTTGCCATATCGTTCCAACGCCTGGTACCACTGGCGGTAACTTGATTTTTTTGCAGGCAGGTTTAGCGTAGTACCACTGCTGTTAAGAGATAGAAGCGCTTCCATATCTTCCAGCAAAATGCGCCACGATACCCCGTCTATTGCTAAATGGTGTACAATGATCAGTAAACGATTGTGTGGGTCTTGTGTGGGCGTTTGAATCAAAACTGCTTTTACCAAATCACCTCTTTCTATATCCAGTTTTTTATGATAGCCATCAGCCAACGCCTTTACAGCAAAAGGCAGGTCTTGAAGTTCTGTATCTCTCAGATCTTCATTTTGTAATGTTATGGTACGGTTTCCATATTGC
>JAJAYD010000232.1 GCA_026786345.1 Chitinophagaceae bacterium | reverse complement strand
CTCAGTTCCACATCTACAATTGGCCCCCGGGATTTAACTGAATCGATAACATGTAAACTTTTATATAATCTATAGACTGTTTTCTTTGTTGAATCACTGGTAATAATTTCGGTCAACGACCCTTGATGCACTATTTTAACGAACGTAGTTGCCGGGTACGAAGTAGTATCGTGAGGCGCTTCAGAAGCAAACAATGGTAAGCCCATTTGTATTGATCGCTGTCCGGCTTTTGTAACATCTAAAGTATCGGGAGCCGTAGCCACAAAATAATCTATAATCTTTTGCCAATCCTCAGGCTTTACTACAGGTTGTTTAGGATAAAAGTTTCTCGGCAGGTTAAAATCAGATCTCATATTGGGGTACAACTTCCCATTCCATGAGAAAATACCCAGCCGTGGGCCCATAGCAGGTAAAACACCTTTCTCCCATGTAATTGAACTAAGTAATGAAGGGTCAGGTAATTCGTGACAAGACTTGCAATAAACAGCAGCCAACGCTTCGCCTTCCTTTATAGACGCGTTAGAGATTTCGGGGTGACTTGTATTGCGGTTAATATTATTACAGCTAATGGTCATACCAATTATTGAAATAAAAACTGTAGAAACCAGGCAGGTTGTTTTTATGGAATTCATTAAAACTTATGATAAATACTATTAATGCTAATCTTTTAATGGTGGCCTTTTCAAAAACACCATGATACAACTACAAACAGAATTAGGAAAAGATTTGGAGGCAGGTAGATTAATTGAGTGCAGCAATGAAAATAAGTACAAGTGTGCGACGCAACGAACGTTAAATAGTAATTCTATAGCCGGGTCCCAAAATACCTTTACATTAAAAGTGCGATACAATCCCGTGTTATTAATTTTTTGTCCCGGCAAGCGTTCTCTGTGCATCTCCGGTTGTGTCACTCACTTGTACGCAATCTTTTCATAGCGCCGTGTTGAATATTTTTGAATAAACACCTCACAGATCAACTGCACCGCAAAAGCCGACAAGTAACTACAGGTTGATTGTGCGAATACTGCCTTTATGATCTTTAATCTCGATCTTGATCATATTATCCTCGGCATTCAAAAATCGACCCGACTGCGACAAAAAAGAGGACCCGAAACTAATTTCCCGCTTTTGTTTTTTTCCATTTTTATATGTTACCATGGCACTTGTCTCACCTGGATTGAGGGCGATATAATTAGACTTTCTTTTCAACTCGAATGCCTTTAAATTTCCCTTGTTGTGACTCACAACAACTATACAATTTCCATCACTTCTTCTAAGCTTAACCAAAGCTTTTGCATTTCCGGGAACAAACCAGCCACTTTCTATTATTTTTAACGACCGAAAGCCACCTTTACCATCTCCTTTTAAAAACAAGCCGTTACACGCATCGTATCGGCCCACCGATACTTCGGTTCCATAATCGTTTCCTACTGCTAAAAGATCGAGGTTTCCATCCCCGTCAAAGTCTTCGGCCAACATACCGTTCATGCACGAATATTGCGTTTCGGATGGCATCGGCGATAAAGTGAATTTACCATTGCCATCGTTTCTTATATAGCTGTTGCTAAAGTAGTTGGCCTGTAATTTCAGTACGCCTCTCATTTCTTCGGGTGTAAACATTTTATCGAAAGTAGCAGTTGCATATGCCTTATAATTCTGAAACTTCGACCTGAACGAAATTAACTGTTTGGTCATATCATCCCGCACATGTGCCGGGTATTCTCTCTTTGTTGTATCCTGCTGCGAGGTTGGTAAATAAATACTTGGTACTGCATCATAATTTCGATTGTTATCGAAGTCCTTTGCATAGATGCTAACAGGATATTGTTCGCTGGCTTTAAAGAAGGAATTAAGCCCGAGGTTGCCGACTATATAATCCATATCGCCATCGTTATCAAAATCTCCGGGAACAATACTGGTCCACCAACCCTTTTTATTACCAAGGTTACTTGAAGCTGTTATGTCCTGGAAAGTACCTTTGTTATTTGCATAAAATAATACCGGCATCCACTCCCCGGTAATTACCAAATCTTGCCAGCCGTCGTTGTTGAAGTCGGTCCAAACAGCATCACATACAAGTCCTATATCCTTGAATGTTTTTGCCACCGTATTTGTGACATCTGTAAACTTTGTTTTACCATTTTGAGAGTCGTTCCTATAAATAAAACTTGACACTGGCCTGGGATAATTCCAGGGTTCAACTCTTCCGGCGATAAACAAATCCAGATCGCCATCATTGTCAAAATCGGCGGCTCTTACGCAAGACTTACTGGTATAGTTTTGGGGAAGAGCATCCGGGCTGATGGTAAAATCCCCTCTGCCATCGTTCATGTAGAGCTTATCCTGGTAAGCATCTGAGTTAGGCGCTTTTTCAAAGCCTCCGCTTGCCGTAAACAAGTCCAGGTCACCGTCGCCATCCGCATCGAATAATGTTATTCCTACATCCTTCCATTGCTTTGACATGTTATTTGCTAACGGAAAAATTGCCTTCTTCGTAAAAGAACCATTAGTCTGCTGCAGCAGCATAGTAGGGCTAATGCCTAAAGAGCCGCCAACAACCATATCTTCCAAACCATCGCCATTGATATCTCCAACGGCTAAAGCTGGTCCGTACTCTGTAAACTTATGCGGCAGTAATTTTTGGATGTTAAAATCTATAAAATCTTTCGACGAGTCTTTATAAAGAAAATTCAGTTGACTGGTAATGTCTGTGAACAATGTATTTGTTGCAAAAACAGCATTACTAAAACTGTCTGCTTTGATGGCATTTTTAATATCAACTGTAATGGTTTTATTAACCTGAACCTGGCTAAGCACTTGCTTGTTTCCATTTGGCCAGGTAACAACCATCGAATCAATGGTCGAAACATTACCTAATCCAAAATGTGGATCTAGCTGCACGGAAGAAAGGTAGCCGCGATAAGGGCTTTGCTCATATGCCTGCTGTTTGCCCTGGTAGTACAATTGTATCCAGGTACCAATCCCATTTCGATTTAATAAGTCACCCACTAATTTAACGGAAAGAAAATTATTAGCACCTTCCTTCTCATGTAAGCTGGTGTTCTCGTATACCATTGCCTCATCGTTAATATTGTTGATAACCAGATCCATGTCACCATCGTTGTCAAGGTCTGCGTAAGCGCCGCCGTTTGAAAAAGAAGGAACAGATAATCCCCAACTATTAGAAACATTACTGAATGTGAGATCGGCATTATTATGAAAAGCATAATTATGCAGTTTCACTTCGGGTATTTGCGATAATGTAAATTCCTTACTTGCTATGGCGGAGGACTGTTGTCGGAAGGCAATAAAATCGTGGTCCGTTAAATCTTTAGGATACCCATTAGTGACGATTATATCTCTGTATCCGTCGTTATCAAAATCAGCAACAATTGGGGTCCAGCTCCAGTCAGTTTCAGAAATACCGGAAAAAAAACCAACATCACTAAAAATTGGATCGCCGATGCTATCTTTTTCCTTTACCCGTGGTCCCTGGTTTACTTGCAACGTATTTCTAACATATTGATATTGGTAACCGAAGTGATCGCTATTCTGATAGGTTTGGTAGCTGTTGGCACCAAGCATCATTTTCTTCCGGTAGTTATCTTCGGGGCTCATGTCAACCTCAACCACGTCTGATAGTCCGTCGTTATTGATGTCTATAATATCCTGCCCCATTCCGTTGGCAGATGTATGCTTAAAATAATTATCGGCTTTATTAGTGAACGTGCCATTACCATTATTGATATAAAGAATATCGTTGGAATTAAAATCATTGGTAACAAATATGTCTTTCCAGCCATCCTTATTTATGTCAGTAATATTTACGCCATGTCCATAACCCTCAATTGTAATTCCTGCCTCTTGACTAACGTTAGTATAAAAAGGATG
>JAJAYD010000231.1 GCA_026786345.1 Chitinophagaceae bacterium | reverse complement strand
TTTCGACGTGTCGTTGTGGTTCAAAAAATCGTTGGTGTTTGGTCGTTGGTGGTTGGTAGTAAGAAAAGTTGACAGAAAGTAACTCTGTGCACAAACGTGTCGACGTGTCGTTGTGATTCAAAAAACGTTGGTCGTTTGTCGTTGGTTGCAATCATTCGTGTATATTTCTCAACTTAAAGTCTGAATATTTATGTGCATTCATTCGTGCATTCGTGGCAAGTTAATGAAGCACAGTATGTAAGATTTGTGGATGCAGCCAAACCTTTTCTAAATATTTTTAACCTTCACGACAAGTCGAATAAAAACCACCGGCACTCCCTTATGCACGATCTCACTACGTTGCAATACATACTGGTATTTTTGGCTGCACTTTTTGTAGGTTTTAATAAAGCGGGTGTCTCAGGTATTGATGTTATTACGGTAACCTTGCTCATCTTTATTTTTGGCGCAAGAGCCTCAACGGGTATTTTAATGCCCTTGCTTTTGTTGGGCGATTTTATGGCTGTTATTTATTACCATCGCCATGCTCAATGGAAGTATCTTTTTATTCTTTTGCCATGGATGGTTGCCGGAATACTAACCGGTGTTTACCTCGGCAAAAACTTGTCGGAACAATCCTTCAGGCAATGGTTGTCGATAATTGTGTTGGTCACAACCATTTTTATGTTTTGGTGGAGTGCAAGAAAAAGTAAAACCGTTCCTGATAATAAAATATTTGCCGGCTCAATGGGTTATGCTGCCGGTTTTACAACTATGGTTGGCAACGTTGCAGGAGCCTTCAGCAACATTTATTTTTTGGCCATGCGCCTGCCTAAAGAGCAGTTTATCGGTACGGCTTCGTGGTTGTTTTGTATCATCAATCTTATAAAACTTCCGTTCCATATTTTTGTTTGGAAGACGATTTCGACCCAAACCCTGCTAATTGATTTGCAGCTTGTGCCGGTAATAATCATTGGATTTTTATTGGGCGTTCGCCTGCTTAAAAAAACATCGGATAAGTTATTCAGGCAACTGGTTTTAATCCTGACCGCAATAGGTGCCATAGTGTTGTTTTTAAGATGAGTTGATGTAACTGGAGTCCTCTTTCACCATAAAACCAAACGTTTTAAGTTGACAGGAATAAATGTAGCAGGCCGAGAAATCAGGTTAACAAGCAGGTAGCTTCAGAACACCTTACCTCCCGCAAATTAATATGTAAAATTTATTTGTTTTTTGTACCCGGAAATTGAGCATTGATAAGGCTTTTCTTGCTGCCTGCCCCGTCACGCTTGCGGGCTCGCACTCTTGTACGACATTGCTATAACCGGCAATTTAGATTGCGGGTAAAGCAGCAATTACTATAATTATGTAGGGAGCATCGAGCTTGGTAATTAACCGGCCTTTCTTGACTTGAGCGTAAAATAGGCAATAACCGCACTACCCAACATAAGCAACGAGCCCAATAAAAAAGGAGCACCGGCAAAATGTACAGGCGCATTTGCCTTAGTAAAATAAGCAAACAGGTTGGTCATAATTAGTGGGCCAATTATGGAAGTGGCGCTCATTAAACTGGTAAGTGCGCCCTGCAGTTCGCCCTGCTCGTTCGAAGGTACCTTTCCTGAAATAATACTCTGCAAAGCGGGGCCGGCTATACCACCCATGCAATAGGGTACCAGAAAAACAAACATCATCCATGTTTGGCTGGCAAAAGCAAATAGCAGCAACCCAATGGCATACAGACCCAGGCCAATATAAACGCTCCGTTCGTTTCCGATCGCCGGGTTAATGTACCTGATTAAACCACCTTGTACAATAACTACCAGTAACCCTACCATACCCAGCGAATAGCCAATCATCGATTCGCTCCAGTGAAATTTTTCGATGTTAATGAAAGTCCAGGTGCTTTGTACGGCATTTGCCGCTATATACACCAAAATCATAGAACCAATTAAACCACCTAAAGATGGGTATTTTTTTAGCTGCATTAAGGAACCTAATGGATTGGCTCTTTTTATATTGAACGGCCGGCGGTGTGCTTTATCCAGCGATTCCGGAAGAATAATAAAACCATACAAAGCATTCAAAAATGCAAGACCTGCTGCTACCAAAAAGGGAATTCTCGCCCCATATTCCCCCAACACCCCACCCATTACAGGACCAATGATAAAGCCTAATCCAAATGCCGCCCCAATCATACCAAAATTTTTAGCCCGGTTTTCATCGTTACTAATGTCGGCAATGTAAGCGGTGGCTGTGGTAATGCTTGCACCGGTAATGCCGGCAATAATACGACCTACAAACAGCCATCCGATAGTAGGCGCAAAAGCAAGAAAAAGATAATCAATTCCAAAGCCGAGTAAAGAGAAAAGTAGCACCGGACGACGGCCAAACTGGTCGCTTAAATTACCCAGCACGGGAGCAAATAAAAATTGCATGAGGGCATAGGCAAAGGTTAACCACCCACCCCATTTTGAGGCCTGGCTAAGGTTTCCATGAATCAATTGTTCTATCAGTTTGGGAAACACCGGAATAATCAATCCAAGCCCGGTTATGTCAATCAATAACGTAATAAAAATAAATCCCATTGCTGCCTGTCGCGAACTCGCCATAGAACTTCATCAATTTTAAGAATTGCAAAGAACAGGGATTTTTGTTAGAGTTATGGGGATGCAAGAAAATAACCAGGCTTCTGTATACAATCGTAATATTAAATGATGACTGAAGGCTGAGTGGTTAATTTTTGTTTCCCAAAAAAGTTTTTTGAAAATGACATGGTTTAAAAGGATCGTCATTAACTTAAATTTTTTCGTACCCCGAAGTGGGTCCAGTTTGAATAGCCGTAGGTTTCACCTACGGATAGCAAGGAATAAATTTGTTTACAACCCCGAAGGAGGTTGAATAATAAAACATCTGGCCTGAAAAATTTAACCCTTTAAGGGTTGTGAAATTTGGTTTACTTTTTCCGCAGGTTGCACCGGCGGCTATTCAAATTGACGCCTTCCACGCTTTAACCTCTCATTTTTTGAGAGAATTACGTTTGGTTTTAAACCCTTTATAAAGTACTTCTGTTGTTTGCAGAAAGTTGTTCCAAAATTCAATTTGCCCTTTACCGGCTCTAGTATAAATTTCATATTATTTTATGGCAGAAATTAAATAGGAAGATCCTTGTCTTACCAGGGAGATTAGCACTGCATTATTCTTATCTGTTTTACGAAAAAGGTCTATTAAAATGCTAGTATCAACCAATATTATTTTGTCCACCATTGGTTGATTAAATTTCTGGTTTTAGCAATCTCGTCAAGTTGTTTTTTATTGAACGTAGGAGGTGTCAATAGAAATTTTTCTAAATCTGAAACATTTTCACCAAGCTTGTTTTTTTAATCAACTTCCGCTTTTAGCTTTTTCCAATGCGCAGAAGGAAGCTTCTTCACCAATTTGACCAGTTGCTCAAATTCTATGTTCACCTGTACTTGCATGATTAAATTGAAGAAGTTTTATCAAACAGAATTATTGGAAACTTTGTACAAATATTAATAGCCTTATCATTACCATAGGTGTATGCTTCATCAATTTAATTACATTCGCTAAACCTAAAAACTACTTTATGCAAGCCATTAATACTGCTATCTGTTCTTTCGGAATGTCGGGTGTGGTTTTTCATGCACCATTCATTCACCACCACCCTGGTTTCAATTTATATGGCGTGTGGGAGCGGACAAAAAACCTTGCTGTCGAAAAATACCCGGGCATCAAAACTTTCAGGTCGCTTGAAGAAATACTTGCAGATGAAAATGTTGACCTCGTAATAATAAACACTCCCAACTATACCCATTACGATTACACCAAAAAAGCCTTGCTGGCTAACAAACATGTAATTGTAGAAAAACCATTCACCAATACCGTTGCAGAAGGAGAAGAGTTGATTGCACTTGCTGCTGAGAAAAAATTAAAGATGTCGGTGTTTCACAACCGCCGTTTCGACAGCGATTATAGAACGGTAAAACAGGTAGTTAACCAGGAATTATTAGGTGATATTATTGATGTTGAAATTCATTTTGACCGGTACAAGCAGGAACTAAGTCCAAAGATTCACAAAGAAACCCCCGGGCCCGGTACCGGCGTTTTGTACGATCTTGGCTCTCACCTGGCAGACCAGGCGCTCACCTTATTTGGTAAGCCCACTGGTGTTTTTGCCGACATCAGAACTGTGAGACCGCTATCTCAAATAGATGATTACTTTGATGTGATGTTGTTTTATCCAACCCTGCGGGTAAGGTTAAAATCAAGTTTATTGGTACGGGAAGCATTGCCTGGTTTCATTCTTCATGGCACCAAAGGCTCTTTTTTAAAAGATCGTACAGACGTTCAGGAAGTTTCGTTGTTACGGGGCGAAACACCTGCAACCCCCGGTTATGGTATAGAACCCAAATCGGCGCAAGGCTTGTTGCATACCGAAGAAGATGGTAACATCATAAGGGAACACATTCCTACGCTGGCTGGTAATTACCTGGATTATTTTGAAGAAATGTACCAGTCAATTATTAATGACCAGCCGGTACCTGTAGATGCTAATGATGCTTTAATGGTTATAAAAATTATTGAAGCTGCTTATAAAAGCAATAGCGAAATGAAATTAATCAACCTATAAAATTATAATAGCACTTTAAACATCCGGGGCTGGTGGCGCATGGTTTAAATAGTTGTCGTTCCAAAACATGCCTTTTTAAATCCTTTTAAAATTCCCTGAACGTTAAGGCTATCAATCTATATATTAGCTGCCTGCAATTCAATACCTCATATAATCACTATAATGAAACTAACCCTCCAGGTTTGCATCTTTTTCCTTACTTCTTTCAATGCATTCTCTCAAATAGTCAGCTATGTTTTTTCAGCACCGAATGCTGTTCATCACGAAGCAGAAATTAGTGTGGAAGCCGATAAACTTCCTGCAGGCCCGGCACTCATAAGAATGAGCCGTTCCTCTCCCGGCCGTTATGCGAAACACGAATTTGGAAAGAATGTATACAACCTTAAAGCGTATGATGCAAAAGGCAATCCCTTGAAAGTTGAAAAAACAGATGCGGATATTTATAAGATCAATCATCTTTCAGGCAAAGTAAAAGTTACCTATACTTTATACGGCAACTACCAGGATGGCACTTATGTTGGTATTGATGCTACAGGGTTTCACCTCAATATGCCTGCAACGTTTATGTGGTTTAAGGGAATGGACAAAGTTCCGATGACACTTCAATTTAGGCTCAATGATACGTCCTGGAAAATTGCGACCCAGCTACCACCAGCAAAAGATGCCATGACCTTTACAGCACCCGACCTTCAGTATTTTATGGATAGTCCTACTAAGGTGGGCAGTCTTAAATTTAAACAGTGGACCATAACAAACCCCGATAAAAAACAATATACTTTTAGAATTGCATTGGATGCAAATGCCAATACCGAATTACTCGGCCAGTTTGCCGTAAAGGTTGAAAGAATGGTAAAGGAAGCCAAAGCTGTTTTTGGTGAAGTGCCTGAATACGATTATGGCACTTATACATTTTTAGCAACCATTAATCCATATGTAAAGGGTGATGGAATGGAACATCGCAATTCTACCATGATCACTTTGCCAACGGTATTTGACGGTAGTGATAACCTGCTGGGAGTTTTTTCTCATGAGTTTTTTCATTGTTGGAATGTAGAACGCATCAGGCCCGCAGACCTGGAGCCTTTTAACTTTGAAAAAAGTAATGTGAGCGAAGGACTTTGGGTTGCTGAAGGTTTTACTCAATACTATGGCGATTTAATATTAATGAGGGCAGGTTTTGAAAATGAAGCTGAGTTTTTAGAAAATATTAGCCAGTTGGTAAATACCAAGGTAAATATGCCCGGTGCACAATTGTACAATCCAATTGAGAATAGCCAAAGGGCTGCTTTTGTTGATGCAGGTGTATCTATCGATAAAAATAATTACCCGAATATGTATGCGTCATACTACCCGTACGGAGGTGCAATAGCCCTTGCCCTGGACCTGGACCTCAGAAATAATTTTAAGGGACTCTCACTGGATAATTTCATGCAAAAATTATGGATAACTTTTGGCAAAACCGCCAGGTCTTATAAAGTAAGCGATCTTCAAACAGCACTTTCACAAATTACCAATAGTACCTATGCTGAAACTTTTTTTAAAAAATATGTTTATGGGCACCAGGGTTTTGATTATTCCCAATTGTTTGAGAAAGCAGGATATGCTTTAAACAAAATATCGCCGGGTAAAGCCTGGGCAGGAGGTGTAAGTTTTACACAAAACAAACCTCAGCTAACCAGTAATACAATAATGAATACACCATTATACATGGCGGGCGTTGATGTGGATGACATCATAACATCAGTAGATGGCCAAACAATAAATACAGCTACCGATTTCAATACGGTAATTAGCAACCATAGCGCAGGCGAAAAAGTATCGATCAGTTACAAACACAGGGGAAATCAGGTTTACACAACCCTGGTATTACAAGAAAACCCAATGCTGGTATTAACGCCTTTGAAAGAAGAATTAAATGAAAGCAGGAAATCTTTTAAAAACTCGTGGGTTAGCAGTCGGGTGAATGAATAAAAGAATGGTTAGCCCAATGTTCAAATTATTAATATTCGTCCATTCTCCTCATATTATTAATTGCATTCAATTCCTCAACGCTAATATTTTCAGATAAGACTATCCTTTTTTTTAAGGGCTATCGTGCCTTTATTTTCGATGCAAAAATCGAAAGACACTAATAAATGAATTGTCAATTTCTTTTACCTGCCAGTAAAATATTCTGGTCAAAGCTTATTCATATCAGTATTTCCGAACAATGATTTTAAGAAGGCTTTTCAATGTATCCCGGTACATCATTATGAATTCTAACTTATTTTATGCTTAATTCTATTTACAAAATTTAAACTTAATTTTTTTTGATTGAATAAATTGAGATAATTTTTCCATTTTATTTTTATCATCGTAGTTTCGTAATAATTTACTTATTAAATCCCAATTAAAAATGGAAGCAAACCTTATTGTAAAAGCTGAAGATCTTACTCCCGATTTCGCTGATGGTATTTGTAAGGTCTTTTCGAAGAGTGCAATGTTACACATTAAAATTGAATACAATCTTAATGTTGAACCCGCACCAGCCGGTAATAAACGTGGACCAAAGCCCAAGGGAACAGTAACCACAGTTACCGGTAAAAAACGTGGTAGAAAACCTAATAGTGAAAAAGTTGCTCCTTCTGCTGCTACGCAACCCAAAAAACGTGGGCCAAAGCCTAAAGTAACTTCATAAAGAGGAAATTTAAAGAGGTTACTCAAATACTGCTTAACAAAGTGTGCAGAAAACTGCATTTTGTTAGGCGGTTTTTTTTATGCCCCTATTTAACGGGTAATGGCGCATTCTGATTTAAAAAAAAGTATTCACCATCTCGTTACAATTCGTAAAACCAATTAAACTGCAAACAATTTTGAAAGCATCGTGTTTAAACAGCAAGTATTTATTCGTTTTTAAGTTTAGGTTTCAGCAACATCCACCTATCAAAAAAATCGGTTAATTATTCATCAAACCAATATTTTTGAACGTAATAGATGAAATTCGCAGCTTTTTAATGTCGAGGAGATTATGGTAAACAAGAGATTACAAGTTTGGCTTCCGTTGTTATTTTCTTTGGTAATGGTCTTAGGAATGGTCATAGGCTATAAGATCAGGCAGGACGCAAGCATGCCTGGCTTTTTTAAAACGGCGAACAAATCAGTTTTCCAGGAGGTGTTAGACCTGGTTGATTTAAAATATGTAGACAAAGTTGAAACAGATACATTGGGCAACAGTGCCATTTCGGGCATTCTAAACAAATTAGATCCTCACTCAGTATTTATACCCTCAAGCGATCTTATGCAGGTTAACGATGATTTGAGGGGAAATTTCACCGGCATAGGCGTAGAATTCCAGGTGTTTTATGATACCGTAAACATTTTAAATGTTCTGCCGGGCGGACCTTCTGAAAAGGCTGGCGTGTTGGTAGGCGATAAGGTAATTACTGTAAATGATACGATAAAGCTTGCCGGTCAAAAAATAAATCCTGATAAAATCAGAAAATATTTAAGAGGTAAAAAAGGTACCCCTGTAAAAATAACCGTCTACAGAAATGGCAGGCTGATACCGCTCGTTATTGAAAGAGGAACCATTCCCGTTCCCTCGGTGGATGCTGCTTACATGATTGACGGTCAAACCGGGTTTATTCACCTCAACAGGTTCTCTGAAAATACTTATAGAGAGTTTATGCAGGCGATGGAAAAACTGCAGGCGCAAAAAATGCAACACCTTATTTTAGATTTAAGAAGTAATGGAGGTGGTTTGCTTAACCAGGCGGTAAATATTGCCGATGAGTTTCTGGATGAAGATAAGTTGATTGTGTACACACAGGGAAGCCATGTACCTAAATACGAGTACAAGGCACGCAAAGAAGGCTTATTTGAAAAAGGTGGGCTGGTAGTTTTGGTGGACGAGTCATCAGCAAGTGCCAGCGAAGTATTAAGTGGAGCGTTGCAGGATTGGGATCGGGCCACCATTGTAGGCAGGCGTTCGTTTGGCAAGGGCCTGGTACAGGAGCAGTTTGGTTTAAGTGACGGCTCAGCGCTTAGGCTAACAGTAGCCCGTTATTACACTCCCCTCGGTCGAAATATACAAAAGTCGTATACCAATGGCTATGCTCAGTACGAAGAAGAAGTAACGGGAAGATTTCACAATGGCGAGGTTATGAAACCCGATACCACAAAAAACAGGGGTGCAGCATTCAAAACAAAAAAAGGAAAAATTGTATATGGTGGCGGCGGCATTACACCGGATGTTTTTGTACCCTTCGACACCACTTCTATAGGCAAAACATTATTGAGCCTTTATACCAAAGGCACTTTCAACAACTTTATTTATACTTACTATATCCAGCACAAAAACGAACTCGCTGCTTTTAAAAAACCTTCGGAATTAAGCAATGGATTTCAATCGGGCGACCGCGAATGGGAAGAACTAAAAAAGTTTGCTGCAAGAGATTCCATCAACCTGGATAAGTTAAATCCACGGGATAAAGTGTACTTGCAAAAGCGCATACCATCCATGTTGGCGAGACAAATATGGAGATACGATGGCTACTACCAGGTAATGAATAAAACGGATGATTTTGTTCAGAAGGCGTTACAGGTTTTAAATGGCAGCACATCGGTGACCCGCTAATTCTTTTCTTCTATAACACAACACTTATTTGACTTCTTCGGCCGGCAAGCCGAGCATTGCTATACCTTACCTTTGCAAAAACATACAGATTTATGTGGTTGAATAATATTTTAGAAACGATTGGAAACACGCCATTGATCAGGATCAATAATATTACAAAGGAGCTACCCTGTACTGTATTGGCAAAAGTTGAATATTTTAACCCCGGCAATTCAATAAAAGACAGGATGGCTGTTAAGATGATAGAGATAGCCGAGAAAGAAGGCAAGCTAAAACCCGGTGGAACTATTATTGAAGGAACCAGTGGAAACACAGGCATGGGCCTTGCGCT
>JAJAYD010000230.1 GCA_026786345.1 Chitinophagaceae bacterium | reverse complement strand
ATTTAAAACAGTTTCAAACTTTTGTTTATCAAAGTCAATGGATGCTTCCATTAATTGCGTGATAAGAAATTCATCGGAGCTTAGGGCATTTTCTCTATCAATGATGTCGTTGATTTCATTATCAGCCATACCGGCTATGTTCGAAATCTTTCTTCCGGAATGATATAAGTAAGAGATGCGGAGAATATGTTTTAGATCGTCATCATTGTAAATCCTGTGATTGCTCTCCTTTCTTTTTGGCGTCATGAAGTGGTACCGTTGCTCCCAAATACGTAAAGTATGCGCTTTTATGCCACTCAGGTTTTCTATATCCCGGATCGTAAATCGATTCATAAGTGGTAGGCAATTTTGACTAACGACTAAAGTTACTTCAGTATAAAGATTTGGGTGTTATTTAATTCATCATTCTTTGCAAAACTTTAGTACACAGGATTTTTACCAATAGATTATAATGCTACTTTTGGGCACATCAAAATTTACTTATGGGCTGGTTACTTCTACTTATTGGCACAATCGGTTGGCACGTTGGAATGTTTGGAATGTTTAAAAAAGCTGGAATTGAGCCGTGGAAAGCCCTCATCCCTTTTTACAATACCTGGTGCATTGTTGAAAAAACAAACATTCCCAGGTTCTGGTTTTGGATTCAATTGATACCTATCGCAGGTCAGTTTGTTACTATTTGGATCACCATCATTTTTGTAATGCATTTTGGCCGTTTCTCACTGATCGATCATACGCTCACTGTCCTGTTTCCTTTTATCTATTTTCCCTACCTCGGTTTTTCAAAAGATGTAAAATATGCTGGTCACGACGTGGTAAAGCGATATCGGAAATCCGCTTCGCGGGAATGGGTGGATGCAGGTGTTTTTGCTGTTGTAGCGGCAACCATAATACGCACTTTCGTATTTGAAGCCTACACCATTCCAACAGAAAGCATGGAGAAAACCCTATTGGTAAATGATTTTCTCTTTGTTAATAAAATGAGTTATGGACCACGTATCCCACAAACACCCATCTCTTTTCCCTTTGTTCACAACGTAATGCCTTTTTCGGTAACAACCCCATCGTATACAAAACTGGTGCAACTGCCTTATACACGTTTGCCCGGCTTTACAAACGTGAAGAGAAATGATGTAGTGGTGTTTAATTTTCCTGCAGGCGATACCATTATAAACCTACCCGACTTTGGTTCAAAAATGCCCTACTACGATGTGTTAAGACAAAGCTTCAATGGCAACCGTGATGCATTGTTTGCAGAGTATCCTATACTGATACATCCCATGGACAAAACCGATAATTACATTAAACGTTGCATTGGTGTGGGGGGCGATACTTTGCAAATAAAGGATGGGGATGTTTACCTGAACAGTGTAAAAAATATAATTCCCACTTACTCTCAAAGCGAGTACATTGTTGAAACCAATGGACAGGTTTTTAGCGAAGAATTTCTTCAAACACAATTGCATATTGATGTAAATGACGAGAGCCGCCAGGAAATGTACCCTTATGCGGCAAAACCAAACAGTTGGGTAATAAATATGTCGCCTACTGAAGCACAGGCCGTAGCTAAGCAACCAAATTTTAGAAGCATTGAACCGGCTTATATTAATGCTCCCGGATCTGTCTACCCGTACTCACCCGGTAACAACTGGACTCCCGATAATTATGGCCCGATTTTCATTCCTAAAAAAGGAAGTACACTAACCTTAACCAGGGATAATATTGATATCTACCGCCGGCTTATTTCGGTGTACGAAGGTCAAAAGCTGGAAGAAAGAGATGGCAAATTTTTTATTAACGGAAAAGAAACCAATCAATATACCTGCCACTGGACGTATTACTGGATGATGGGTGACAACAGGCACCGCAGCCAGGATAGCCGTTATTGGGGTTTTGTGCCTGAAACCAATGTGGTGGGTAAGGCTTCTTTAATTTGGTTTAGCTGGGAGCATGGCCCCCGCTGGAGCCGTTTATTTAAAAGTATTAGATAATTAATTCAGAGTAATTATATTTATCCTCCCCTGAAAACAGGGGGGGATTTTTAGTCTAACGCAATTCATATCATGAAAAAAGAAGCTTACAATTTTGAGTTTGAAGTATACGATTCAATTGAGAGTTTGCCTGAAAAAGATGCCTGGTTATTAGGCCAGGCAAGAGAGGTTACACAACACGCCTATGCACCCTATTCACACTTTCAGGTCGGCGCGGTAGCAAGGTTAGATAATGGCGAAATTGTTACAGGAAGCAACCAGGAAAACGCCAGCTTTCCCTTAGGATTGTGTGCTGAAAGAGTTTTATTAGCTACAGCTGCTTCCATATATCCAAAAGTTCCCATCGAAACCATTGCCATCAGCTACCACAACGATAATGGCGAAAGCGATCATCCGATTTCTCCGTGTGGAATTTGTCGCCAAAGCCTGCTTGAATATGAGTCAAGAGTCAATCATCCTATCCGTTTAGTATTGGGTGGTATGGAGGGCAAAGTTTATGTGATAGACAAAGCCGCTATGTTACTACCACTTAGCTTCACTTCCGAAGATTTGAAGTCATAGCCCTTCGTTTTTAAAAATCTCATCTATCATTTTAAGTTCAGAACTTGTTACTTCCCGCAGATTGAAGTGCAGGCTTTTTTTATTTTTTTTGAGCCAGGCAATTGAGCGCTAATAAGGCTTTTCTTGCGTCGCACTCGTGTACTGTAGAATAACCAGCGGCACTTTTAATTTGCGAATAAAACTAAATTTCTAATTAGCAGCTAAGGAGTTCTGAGTTACATGCAAGGCCGCCGCAGTCCACTTCTTATTACAAAATTCCTATATTTAAGCATTAACTTCCCGGAGATTACAAAACAAGCAATCATACAGCGAACTTTAAATGCAAACAATCAGTTTCCTTCCGATAAGGCTGAAGAAATCTCTGACTTCGCTGACTTTATAATTAAACGATACGAAGAAAACAGGCTGACTGACGGTATTCAAATTCTAACGTCTAATAGTCAAACTTTTCATTTTTTGAATGAGGAAGAAGACCTCTGTTCAGAAACATTCTTAAAGTAAGTTTACAATGGCTATAGGTGACATTATACTTCAAGCCTTCCATTTAATTAAAATGAATTGGATTTTAAGTTTGCGGTAGTTGTAGAATAGTATCAATATGGTAATGTTTACTTTGCTTCATGCCACAATGCAATATTTCTATTAACATTGCAAAACAATTAATAAAACCAGCGAGTAGTCAATGTATCCAAATTTATATTATGCCTTTAAGGACCTTTTTGGTATCGAAGCATCAGGTTTAAAACTGGTTAATTCGTTTGGTTTCTTTGTTGCCATTGCTTTTGTTATTGCTGCTTATGTCCTCACGCTGGAATTGAGAAGAAAAAGTAAGGAGGGTTTGTTTACTTACAAAGAAGAAAAACACCAGGTAGGCAAACCGGCATCATTCGCAGATTTGCTCATCAACTTTCTCCTCGGATTTTTAATGGGTTACAAACTTGTTGGAGCATTTATAGATCGGGATGTTCTTGTTGATACGCAATCTTATATTTTATCAGGCCAGGGGCATTGGGGTGCAGGTATTGTGGTGGGTTTGTTGTTTGCAGGCTTAAAATGGTACGAAAAGAATAAGCAAAAACTGGCAAAACCTGAGGAGCGCCTTATAAGAATTTGGCCTGAAGACAGGGTAGGAGACCTGGTAATTTATGCGGCAGTGTTTGGTTTTTTAGGTGCCAAAATTTTTCATAATCTCGAGAACATAGACGACCTGGTAAAAGACCCTATTGGTTCGCTGATCTCTTTTAGCGGGCTAACTTTTTATGGTGGGTTGATCTGTGCTACTATCGTAATTTGGTTTTACAGCAAACGCCACAATATGGCTCCTATACATGTGGCAGACTCATTTGCGCCTGCAATGATGCTCGGCTATGGTTTAGGCCGTATTGGTTGCCAGGTAGCCGGTGATGGTGATTGGGGTATTGTAAATACCCTGGCAAAACCATTTAGCTGGTTGCCCGGTTGGGCCTGGTCTTACCAGTATCCTCATAATGTAATTGGAGAAGGAGTGCCCATACCAGGTTGCATAGGTCAGTACTGTCACCAGTTACCACAAGGCGTTTTTCCTACGCCTTTGTACGAAATAGTAGCTTCATTGTTGTTGTTTGCTTTTTTATGGAGTATAAGAAAAAAGGTAAAAACTCCGGGGGTAATCACCGCCATATACCTGATTGTAAATGGTATAGAAAGGTTTTTGGTTGAATTGATAAGAGTAAATACCAGGTACACTTCGCTGCCGCTGCAACCTACACAGGCCGAACTGATCTCGGCCTCATTAATAATAACCGGAATCATCCTGCTTATCATCTTTAAAAGAAAAAAAGTTTACAAGCATAACAACGAGAATTTCTCCTAACATTTCCTTCTCCAATTTTGTCGGTTTTGACTTACACCGGCCATCTGGCCTTTACATAGGCGGATTTTAGTTTTAGCTAAAAACACTGTCTCTCTTTTTTAAAAATTGCCATTCACGAAAGCATAAGTGCTTTCTTACCTAATCCTTTTTCATTTAAACGTCAAGAGTTTACGATCTTTTTCCAATTAACGACCATAAGAATATGATCTTCTAATCACTTCATCTAAGCTTTTCCTTCAAAGCCACCCATCCTTTTTTAGCACCGCTCATAATTATACCATGTACTATGTTTTGCATAGTACATAGTTTTGTTATGTAATAATAAATACACAGTACTATTTAAAAATATAAGAATATGATAAATTCATTTAATTGTAAGCTATTAATCCTTTTAAGTTGTGTTTCATTAAACAGTTTTGCTCAAAAAGGGAAAGGTAACATTACCGGCAAGGTCAGTTCAGGTAAAGAAGCAAAAGAATTGGCTTCCGTTAGTTTGGTGTCTGCAACGGATACCAATGTTTTAAAAATGGTACTTACCGGCAATTCAGGCCAGTTTGAATTAAAAGATGTTCAGTTTGGAAAATATAGACTTGCTGTTTCAGCAATTGGTTTCGAAAGATCAACCACCAAAATATTCGAGCTATCACCAGCGCAACCAAACTATTCTTTAGATAATATTGATTTGAAAACTGCACCAAAAGCTTTGCAGAATGTGACAGTTTCTTCAAAAAAGCAAATGATTGAGCAGACATTGGATAAAACACTGATAAATGTTGATGCTTCGCCAACCAACGCAGGTTTAACAGACCTGGAAGTTTTGGAAAAATCGCCTGGCGTTTCTGTTGACAAAGATGGCAACATTAGTTTAAAAGGTAAGCAGGGTGTAATGATTATGCTGGACGGAAAGCCCACCTATTTAAGTGCAGGAGACCTTGCAAACTTATTGAAAAACATGCCGGCAAGCCAGTTGGAGCAAATAGAGATTATGACCAATCCGCCGGCCAAATATGATGCAGCAGGTAACTCGGGCATCATCAATATAAAAACGAAAAAGGCAAAAACGCAGGGGTTTAACGGTAGCATTAACATCGGGGCTGGTTATAGTTTCAATACTAAAACCAATAATAGTGTTGCGCTGAATTATCGCACCGGTAAATTCAATTTATTTACCAACTATAGCTATAACTGGAACAAGGGCCGTCAAACGCTTAATCTGAAAAGAGTGTTTCCT
>JAJAYD010000229.1 GCA_026786345.1 Chitinophagaceae bacterium | reverse complement strand
TGACTATCGCGTCCCGTCTTGAAAACGGGAAGGTCGCAAGTTCGAATCTTGCCGCCCCGACTTAGAACCCTTCGATTTTTTCGAAGGGTTTTTTATTTATGACTATCGCGTCCCGTCTTGAAAACGGGAAGGTCGCAAGTTTCCTCCGGAGGCCGACCGCCCTGGACTAAAAGCTGTCTAAGATTATTTTGAACTCAAATCTATCTTCTCTTCTCAGTGTATTTTGTGGTTAATACTCTTGCACTTCTCTGTGATTAATTTTTTTTACCACAGAGGGCACGAAGAAAAATGAAGCACAAAGAACACAAAAAAATGAGCTTTTTCGTTTTTATATAGCTTTTTTGACCATTTGATTTTTTATGAAGGACTTTTGGAGATTTCAAAAAACTTTCAACTTAGACCTTCGATTGAGGTGTGGCTATTCTACAAAATGCCAGCATACTCCGGCTATGTCAATAACATTAACTTCCTTTCCATAGGGTTGATTGGTTGGCTTTGATATTCTTACTCCAAACTTTTGACTTAATTGCTTTTCTGTCACTTCAGTATAAAATTCTTCGGCACTACTAATTTTTACATTAATCATTAAGTTTTGTGCAAATTCAATGTTATCATACTTCTGCAGAATAAACTTGCAGCCATCTCTTTCAAAACCAATATAGTCACCGGCATCCCATGTAACGATAAATCCTAATGCTTTAAACAACTGTTTGGAACCTTCGAAGTTGCTACCAGAAGGAACAAACGGCTCGAGTGATAATAGTTTCATTTGATGATTGTTTTGGTTGATTATTATTTTCGACACTAAAACATTATAAAGCCTGTAAAGTTAACTACCGGCAAATTGTATTTGGACGATCATCTCTTTTTATCGCTAATAAAAACAACAAGCTTTTCAAAGAAACCCCATGAAAGTTTAGCGCTGATTTTGTATAAATATCTACTTAAATCCTTTTAAAAATAAGCACTGTTTTCTTTCTTCTATCTCGCTCTGCAGTCCCTCCAAATTTAATGATGCCTAATCCAATGTTGGTTCACATCTGTTGCTTACGAATATTCAAATTTTTTATGACTATTATACTTCCAATTTAAAATTTGTATTTGTATTTTGTTGGTACCTAAAATATCCGAACATTTTTTCAACCCCCATCTTGCCCCATGATCCATTTTTCAAACCCCATTAATAAGCTTTCCAAACATATAACATACATAGTCAGGGAAACGCTATATCATCACACACCCCAGCCATTACCAGATGCAAGCCCTCTAAAAACACTTACAAATTTTAAACCTGTACATGTTCTTTTTGAGGAGCAGGTTGCCAGGAATCCATACGCTACCTGTCTGGTTTATGGCAATACTACTATTCCATTTATCAAGGTAAATAAAAGAGCGAATCAATTGGCTCATTTTTTAATAGAGAAAGGCGTTACAATCAATCAAAGCATACCGTTATGCATAGACAGAAGTATTGATTTTGTAATAGCTATGCTTGGTATTTTAAAAGCAGGTGCTGTATACGTTCCTATTGACACAAGTACTCCGCATGACAGAATACAATTTATATTGAAAGATCTTGGGGCGAGTTCTATTATCTGTTCAAAAAAAACCTTGAGCCTTGTTGAAGAATTTGAAATTAAAACCATTGAAATGGATGGAAAGAACAAGGACGTTATTGCTGATGAGCCCTGTGAGAATATTTCAATGAAAATTCTGCCCAACGATCTTGCCTACATCATTTATACTTCGGGTTCAACAGGTACGCCAAAAGGTGTAATGATCGAACAACAAGCTTTCTTTCACTATGTAACTAACAACAAAACAAAATATATAAATAACGATGATAATAAGGCCGGCAGTTTTATTTATCTCTCCAATGCCTTTGATGCTTCTATAACCGCTTTGTTTATGCCAATGCTTGCCGGTAAAATGGCCGTCATTAGCAGCTACCATGCAAGCGAGGTTTTTGAAGACCCAAACTTTAAAAAATACGCACCGTACGATTTTTTAAAAGTAACACCTGCTCATCTGGATTTTTTAATTCCAACACTTGAAGAAACAAACGATACCTGGATTACCCAACGAATGGTTATTGGAGGAGAAGCTTTGTATGCAGGGCAACTGGAAGATTACTTTGCAAAGAAATTAAGCTTACAAATTATAAACGAATATGGGCCAACAGAAGCAAGTGTAGGATGCACCACTTTTACCTTGTTGTTACCTGAAATTAAAAAGTATAAAAAGGGTGTGCCGATTGGAACGCCTATCGAAAATATTTGCATTTATCTCTTTAATGAAAAAGATGATGCATTACAACCCTCCAATTCCGGCGAAATCTATATCGGAGGCTTTGGCCTTGCCAGGGGTTATTTAAACCGCAACGATTTAACGGAAGAAAAATTTATCACCAATCCAATTAAAAATTCGCCTTATAAAAGACTATACAAAACGGGCGACTTAGGTAAATGGCTACCCGATGGAAACCTTGCTTATTTAGGCAGGATAGATGACCAGGTGAAAATTGCTGGTTTCAGAATTGAATTGGGTGAAATTGAAAATGCGGTCAATGCTATCAATTTTATTAACAGTTGTTGTGTATTGAAAATTCAACAGGGTGTATCAAAAAAACTCATCTGTTATTATGTTCCTGAGTTGAATAAAATATCGTTGAACGTGCGGAATGAGCCTCTCAAAAACGAGGAACGTTTTAGTAACAAAGGCGAAAGAATGATTACCGGCTCAAACGCTTCAATTGCCAGGCAAATTGAAGCGAACTTACAGTCGGTATTACAATCAAAATTACCCGACTACATGATGCCTTCAAAGTTTATTATGCTTGACGAGCTACCACTTACCTCCAATGGAAAAATTGATAGAAAATTGTTGGGCGAACTATCGGTTAAAGAAGAACATAAGAAAATGGAAAGCCGGTCAATCACCCATACCCAGCAAAAATTATTGAAAATATGGAAGCGAATTTTAGCTGATAATAGTATTAATATTTTAGATGACTTTTTTGAGATAGGGGGTAACTCTATTCAGGCAGCAGCTATAATGAACCTGGTCAACAGAAACTTCTCTACACATTTACCGCTTACCACTTTAATAAATGCACCTACTATTACTCAATTGGCTTGTGTATTGGATAATACAGATAAAAACAGGGATGCCAGTTGCATCTATACGTTCAAAGCGTCGGGTAATAAAACACCCCTATACCTGGTTCATGCCGGCGCAGGAGATATACTATTTTACCGCGAACTAGTGAATGCTTTGGAGGACGATCAACCTGTTTATGGTATTATGGCCAGGGGTTTATATGGCAAACAACCACCCCTTACAAACGTGCATGATTTAGCCAGCCATTATGTTGATGAAATTTTCCGTCTGCAACCAACTGGCCCATATCGGCTGGCCGGTTATTGTTTTGGTGCCGTTTTGTGCTTTGAAATGGCTGTTATTTTAAAAAGCAAAAAGCAGGAAGTTGATTTTTTAGCAAGTATTAATGGCATCTCTCCTACTTATGTTTCAACAGCCAGTATAATGGCAGCGCAGCCTGCTGTTGAATATGGTGGTACGCTGAAAGAGAAGATATATTACCAAATTAAAACCATAGCTGCCTTACCATTAAAGCAGGCTTTGTCTTATCCATTCACCAGGTTGGTACACAAATACCGCAACCTGGCCTTTTATTATTTCTATCATTTAAAATTGAAAGTGTACAATTATTATATTTCAAAAAACCTGCCATTACCTACCAGGCTGGCAAGGCAGTATTATTTTGATACCAATGCCAACATGGTACAACAATATATGCCAACAAGGTATAATGGCAACATGACCGTCTTTAGATCGCCGGGGTTATTTCCCGAACCAACTTTAGGCTGGAAAAACCACGTTACCGGCAAAATAAATACCGTAGATATACCGGGCAATCATGAAAACAGGAGGGTTGTTCTTAACAAGCCGCATGTAACACATTTAGCAATAAAACTTAACCAATGCATCCGTAACTTGATTTGGCTGATCCATTTTGATTTTTTAGGGTATTTTTGAGGACATGAATCCTACGGTAGTAACAATATTATGGACAGTTGGCAGTCTTATTTTAGTGGGCTTTTTTGCCGGAATGGAGGTAGCTTTTGTTTCTGCAAATCGACTTAATATTGAAATAAAAAAGAAACAAGGCAAGTCCAGTGGCATAATCCTCTCGCAGTTTATTGAAGAACCATCAAAGTTTATCGGCACATGCCTTATAGGTGTCAATATATTTATGGTTGCCTATGCCTTATTGCTCACCGGATTGCTCACTCCTTTATACCAGCAGGTTGGTCTGCAAAATGAATACCTGGTTTTATTTCTAAATATCGTAATGGCTACTCTGGTGATTCTGCTATTTGGCGAGTTCTTTCCTAAAGCTATCTTCCGGGCGAAAAACGACCCGTTGCTCACTTTCTTCTCGCCGCTAATGCGTTTCTTTTATAAAATATTGTATCCTGTTGCTGCATTGCTAATTAATGGTGCCGAGTGGATTTTAAAATACGTTTTTAATGTTCGCATTCACGACCGCAATGCAACTTTGGGTAAGGGCGATATGGAACATTTCTTTCTTCAAAATAAAATACCCGACGATGAAAACCAGGAGGTAAATCCAGAGCTACTCGAAAATGCTTTGTCGTTACCCATGGTTAAAATCAGACAATGCCTGGTACCCCGTACTGAAATTGAGGGCATGGATATTACCACTCCTTTGGCCGTTGTTAAAAAAAGAATGATTGAAACCAAACTGAGCAAGTTGGTGGTGTATTCTGAAAACATTGACAACATACTGGGATACATACACCAATTGGACATGTTTAAAAATCCACCCGACCTCCAATCTATTTTATTACCCATACCGGCGGTGCCCGAAAGCATGAGCGCTACCGACCTGATCAATAAATTTTCGAAGGAAAGAAAAAGCATTGCCCTCGTAGTGGATGAGTTCGGCGGAACAGCGGGCATTGTAACAATGGAAGATGTGCTGGAAGAAATTTTTGGCGAGATAAAAGATGAATATGATGTGGAGGAATTTGTGGAGAAACAAATAGCTGAGGATGAATACATTTTTAGCGGCCGCCTCGAAATTGACTATTTAAACGAAAAATACAACCTCGAGTTTTCTTTGGAAGAATCAGAAACACTTTCAGGCTACATTATTGCCGAGTACAAATCGATCCCTCAGCAAAAAGAAAGGATCATTATAGACCGTTACGAATTTGAAGTACTAAATGTAAGTGACACCCGAATAGAAATGGTGAAGATTAAAGTGCTTCGGTAAAAGCATTAAGTACACCCCTTTTATTGTTCCGCTACATCGGTTACGCACCCTCAACCTTAAAGACATACAGGCAAAAACACTTATAATAAAAAAGTCGATTGCACGTTATTCAAAAGTGAGCCCGGATAGGGCGACAATCATTCATTTTTCTTAATCCGTTTGAGCTATACCAGTTAGCCAATTTTTATGACAACCGTTACCAACAATAACGAAATTTATACTATTGCCCGTTGCCTTAAAGAGCTGATCGTTAATAAGAATCTCAACGAGGCATTAAATCATATTGTTGAATGGCTCGCCGAATCTTTAAACATAGACCGTTGTTATATATCAGAAGTTTCACCAAATACAAATACCTCAAACAGGCTAACCAGTATTTACTCAACCCAATCCAGGGGTGGTAAAGGATTAAAAAATCTCCAGGACCTTATTTTTAATACCAGCAACTTTCCCGAAGTAAGTAATCTTCTTCAGGGCAACCAGACTTTTAAGGTTTCGATAAATGATCCTATTTCTGATAGCCTGTACGATTTTTTAGAAATTTCAGCGTTGCAGTCTCTATTGCTCATCCCTGTTTTTAGCGAGGATACTTATTGGGGATTTATTGGTTTTGGTGATACCATGAGCCCCCGTACCTGGCGCAAAAGCGAGCAGGATTTACAATCGCTGGCAACAGCTATTGGCGTTGCAATTGGGAACAACCGATATAAGAATGAGATAAAAGAAATTAAGGAAGATTTTAATGCCACCCTTACCCGTCTTAAGGAATTTACCTGGGAAATTGACATAGTGAACAATACTATTAAAACGGTAGGAGATTCTTATCTTTTTAAACAAGCTGTTACCACCAAAGGAATACCGGCGTTTGTAACATGGTTATTAAAAAATATACATGCTGATGATCTTGAAAGAGCCCGCAGTAGCTTTACCAACTTTTTAATTCAAAACAACAATGCCGTTGAAGAGGAAGTAATTCGCATTTTTAATAAAGATACCGGGCAGTATGTATGGATACATTCGCGGCACCGGATTATAAAAAAAGCTGATGGCCAATTGGTGACCATAGCAGGAACCGTTAGAGAAATTAACGATATAAAAAATGGCACTTTTGAACTGGAAAAACAAAAAGAACAATACCAGTTTTTAGTACAAAATTTAGGGCACATCATCTTCAACCTCGATGCCAGTGGCAAAATAACTTTTATCAATAACACCTGGCACGATATACTTGGTTATACTATTAAAGAAACCATAGGGCTCAACTTAATTGAGTTTATTCCCAAAGAAGAGATCAGGGATTTTTGGGAGTTGTTTGGAAGTTTACTTTCAGGAGAAATCTCCACCTTCGACAAGCACATGAAGATGGTGCACAAATCGGGTGAAGTAATTTGGGTTAGAATAATTGCAAAAAGCCTTTTAGATGAATTTAAGCACGTAGACGGTGTTTTTGGAAGCATAGAAAACACGAATAATAAATACACAGCCGACCTGTTGCTGAAAGAAAGCAACGACAAGCTAACTACCATCCTTAATAACAGTCAGGAGATCATTCTTACTATTGATTTAGAAAATAACCTGATTGAAAATGTAAATGATGCCATTTCTATATTAGGCTACCAGCCGGAAGAATGGGTTGGGCAGAAGTATCATGAATGGTCTGATGACCAACGTAAAAAGTTTCATGAGCTAATGAAGCTGGCCGTAAAAAGTCAACTGCAGGTAGCCAACCAACAAATAGCTTTTACCAACAAAAGCAATACCCAGGTAATTACGTTCGAGTTCTCCACTTCCATCTTTTATTTTAAAAAGAAGAAATACCTGCTGTGTGTGTTAAGAGATATAAGCGAAAGGGTTCAATACGAACAAAACTATTCAAGAATATCGCAACAACTAAGTCATTTAATAAATAACATAGACGACGTTTACGCCATTTATGACTTGCCTACGAAGCAGTTTGAGTTTGTAAGCAATAACGTAGAAACACTGTACGGCGTTACAAAAGAATCCTTTTCAAACCACGGCTTAATATGGAACGATATCATACATCTGGAAGACTTACCGGGCGTTACCAAAACCATCGAAAACATCATCAACACTAAATCGAAAGGAGAATTTTTTTATCGCATAACTGAAAGCAATGGCGATACAAAAATGATATTGGAAAAGATAACGGTTGGCAAAAGTGTAAAAGACGAAGCAGATAAATTGTACATCGTGAAAACCGATTATACCCACATCGAAAATATTGAAAGATCCTTCATAGAAAGTGAGCGAAAGTTTCGCTTTATTTCTGAAAACATAGGTGACTTTATTTCAATCCACGACCCCGACTGGAACTTCAATTATGCCTCTCCCTCCGTAAAAAATATATTAGGTTATGAGCCTGAAGAAATGATGGGTATGAGCGGCTTTGACCTGGTGCACCCCGACGATATGCTTAAGACATTGGATGAGTTGTTACAGCCGCTTGTCCTCAACCATAAAGAAACACAGTTACGTTACAGGTTAAAGGCGCGTGATGGCAATTATAAATGGGTAGAAACTTATTCGAAACCTGTTGTTGATACCAGGGGAGAGACAACTTCTATCATATCGTCGAGCCGCGATGTTACCGACCAGGTGGATGCGGAGAACCGCTTAAAAACCAGCGAAGAGCAATACCGGTTATTGTCAGAAAATAGCAACGATGTAATAGCCACTTATAACCTTGACGGAGCATTCACTTATGTTTCTCCAAGCTGTTTGCAGGTTTTGGGGTATGAAGCCAGTGAGTTACTGGGTAAATCACCGGGTCTCATATTAGCAAAAGACGACAGCAACCGGTCGGTTTTGGACAACAGCATCTTTAAAATAAAGGAGGACAAAGAACCGGTTACATTCATTTACAAAGCACTTACTAAAAATGGCAATGAAAAGTCGCTTGAAGTAGTATTGCAACCCATCATAAAAAATAATATACTCATTGCCATACAGGCTGCAAGCAGAGATGTAACCGAGCGTGAAAGCCTGCTGCTTGAGCTGGAACAGGCCCTGGCAAAAGAAAGGGAATTGAATGAGCTGCGATCTATGTTTGTGGCTACGGCCTCGCATCAATTTAGAACGCCACTTACCGTAATACAATCAGGCGTAGAAATCATGGAACTCTACCTGGAAGATTTGCCCGATAATAAACAAGTACGCTTTCAAAAACAATTTACCAAAATACAGGGCGAAGTAGAGCGGCTGGAGTTTTTAATGAGTGATATTTTGCTTTTGGGCCGGGCCAATGCTGCACGTACGCCTTTCAATCCCGAAACCGAAGATCTGGTAACATTTGCCCAAGCTATAGTGGACGATAAGTATAACAACCGTTACGGCGATGACAGAAAAGTGCTGATTACTATATCAGGTCCGCAGGTACAGGTTGACTTTGATAAAAAACTAATTGGACATGCCATCGAAAACATCATCAGTAATGCCTATAAATATTCTGACAAGGGTAACCTTATGCTGGCGATTACGTTTGCAAAAACACAGGTTAAAATACAAGTGACTGATAAAGGAATTGGTATACCGGCCGAAGACGTCAAAAACCTGTTTCAACCTTTTTACCGGGCCACAAATACCAGTGAGATTGACGGTACCGGACTGGGGCTGGCTATTGTTAAAGAATTTGTAGAAAAACACAACGGAAAAATATTTATTTCAAGCAAATTAAATAAAGGCACTACCGTAAGCGTTATACTTCCATTAAAGCAAAAACTATGGTAGCAATGGAGCAGCAAATTCGAATTCTGGTTATTGAAGACGAACTGAATATCCGGGAAAACATCCAGGAGTTATTGGAGGCGAAAGGATATGTTATACGAACCGCATCTAATGGTAAACAAGGCGTACTTGAAGCCATAGACTTTAGGCCGCATTTAATTTTGTGCGATGTAATGATGCCAAAAATGGACGGCTTTAAGGTGCTGGAATATGTTAGAAAAACCTCGATTGTTCAAAATACGCCCTTCATTTTTTTAACTGCCCGCATTGATAAAAGCGACATCAGGCAGGGTATGGAGTTAGGGGCAGATGATTATGTAACGAAACCGTTCCTTTCCAAAGAATTATTAAACGCTATTGAGAGCAGGCTTAAGCGCCAGCAAAAAGTTATAGGCGAATATGCCAAGGTGAAACATGAGTTGGATACAACCGTTTTTGCTACCTACTATCACGAGTTTAATACGCCATTGCATGGTATTTTAGGTGGTTTAAACCTGCTGTTGAATGCCCGGGATTCTTTTTCCGAAAAACAAATACAGGATTTGCTTTTTTCAATATTGAAATCGGGCCTGAGGTTAAACCATTCGCTGGCCAACCTGATGTTGTACGAAGAAATCAAAAGAGCAGAAGTATATCCGGAGCTGTTGTCGATGTTCTCTAACGGCGTGTCGAAAAACAACTGGCCGGCCAAAGTAAAAACAGAGCTGGCAACCATGGCAAAAGAAATTTATAACCGCGCCGACGATCTTGAAATTCAACTGGAAGTAGTAGATGTAAGGATCAACCCCGAGTACATGCAGCGAATGATTTTAGAGCTGGTTGACAACGCTTTAAAGTTTTCAAAAAAGGGCCAAAAGGTTATTGTAAAGGGCAAGTACACCGAAGACGAATATTTATTGGAAGTGCATGACTTTGGTCGTGGTTTTCAATTGGAAAGCCTGAGTGATATTGCGCCATTTAAGCAATTTAACCGTAAGCGATTTGAGCAACAAGGCTTGGGTATCGGTCTGTATCTTGTAAAAAGAATTGTTGATTTTAACCAGGGCGAACTAAAAATCAGCCCCATTGAACGCGAAGGTACCAGCGTATATATTTCGTTGCCGCTGGCACAGGAAAATGAATTAATGCCCCGGTTTGAATTTTATCAGAATGCCTGATTATATGTAAATAGTTTTAGTTTAAGAGTAGATGTGTTTTAACACCAAAATGCCACATTGTTTTTCGATGTGGTATTGGTTTTTGGGGTTGGTTGTTATTTTAAGGTATTATTTCGTTTCGGCCAGTTTCCCAAACAAGAGATTATTTCCAAATTTAGATAACCGGGCGGGGCTATATTTTGATAAGATATTTCTAATTTCATACCATATTGGAGCCCCGTACTTACCCCCTCCTTCCACCCCGCCCAAAACCCACCACACTGTTTTATAGTATATTAGGCCAGTTATTATCCGGGCCGAAGACAGGAGCAATATTTTAATTACCCTTTAACCTTTAACTTTGCCGCCTTCGCCCACGAAGCATAAAAATTAAATGGCAATAAGACTACTAAACAGAGTCCCTAAGGAGGGACAGGAGGAAATGACATTTGTGGACCACCTGGAAGCTTTAAGGTGGCATATTACCCGGTCGCTTTTAGCTATCATCGTTGTAGGTATCGTCATTTTTCTAAACATAGACTGGATATTCGATTATGTTATAGCCGGCCCCCTTCAGAATGATTTTGTAACCTACAAGGGCCTGTGCTCATTGGGCAACTGGTTGCACCTGGGCAACTCGTTTTGCATGCCTCCCATCACTATTAAAATGCAAACCACGGCTTTTAGCAGCCAGTTTATGAGCAGTATTACCATTGCTTTTATGGGCGGTTTTATAGCTTCGTTCCCATACATTTTCTGGGAGTTTTGGCGGTTTGTAAAGCCGGCATTAAAACCTACAGAAGTAAAACATGCCCAGGGCATTATTTTTTGGGTATCCTTCTTTTTCTTTTTGGGAGCTGCATTCGGTTATTTTTTATTAGGCCCGTTTACTTTCAATTTCCTTTCAAACTACACCATTGGTAACAGCCATTTGCTGGAAGCAAAACCCACCCTGGATGATTACCTCGATAACCTTTTAAACCTGATACTGGGTTGCGGCATTGCCTTCGAATTACCCGTTCTATCTTATGCCCTCACAAAAATTGGTTTAATAACTCCTGCTTTTTTAAAGAGTACCCGTAAGTATGCCATTGTGGTGATACTGGTGGTATCCGCTGTTATTACCCCCAGCCCCGACTGGACCAGCCAGTTGTTGGTTTTCGTTCCACTGTACCTTTTATACCAGTTGAGTATAGTTGTAAGCAAAAGAGCTTTTAAAGAGAACGAAGCAAAAGAAAAAGAAGAGTGGGATTAACTAAGCTGGTCAATTCTATTTAGCATAGTTGCGACCGTCTACCCCGCCCTTTTGCGGAGCTTCGTTTTACGGCAACGCTTTGTTGGGCAGTTAACAACATTAATATTTATCACCCTTAAATTTTAAATACCCCGGGCAATCAACTTTTGCCTGGGGTTATCTTTTTATTATAAAGAACCCACTTGCATGGTATGTTTTTTAAAATCTTTATGATGTCCCCTTTTTGAATGAACTGATTCAACAAGCCGGTTGTTGTTAGGTAACAACAAACACAATTATATATGAAAGCTATCTGGAACCAACAGGTAATTGCTGAAAGCAATGAAACCACAATTGTAGAAAACAACCATTACTTTCCCCCATCTTCAATTAAAAAAGAACTTTTAAAGGAGACAACAACACACACAACCTGCCCATGGAAAGGAGTGGCCTCCTATTACACTATTGAAGTTGAAGGCAAAGAAAATAAAGATGCTGCCTGGTATTATGCCGATCCAAAATCTGCCGCCAGCAATATAAAAAATTATGTAGCTTTTTGGAAAGGCGTTAGTGTCGTACCTTAATCGGTATGAAACAGTTTGATGCCATAGTAATTGGCTCGGGACAGGCAGGAACTCCCCTGGCCAAAAAATTAGCTGAAGCCGGCATGAAAACCGCTTTGATAGAAAAAAGATGGATCGGTGGTACCTGTGTAAATGATGGTTGTACGCCCACCAAGTCAATGATCGCCTCGGCCCGTATGGCTTTTATGGCACGTAAAAGTGCAACGCTGGGTATTAACCTAAAGGATGTTTCTGTTGACTTGCCTGCAATCGTCGACCGTAAAAACAAGATCGTTTCCCAGTTTAGAAATGGATCTTTGGAAGGTTTGCAAAAAGTAAAAAACCTGGAGATTGTTTTTGGCAATGCCCATTTTACAGGTGTAAAACAACTTTTAGTTATTAAAGATGATGGAACAGAGGAAACTCTTGCAGCAGACCTGGTTTTCATTAATACCGGTGCATCTCCCGGCATTCCGCCTATACCGGGATTGGCAGATATAACCTACCTAACCTCTACAACAATTTTGGATCTGACTGTTATACCCGAACACCTGCTTATTTTGGGCGGGGGTTATGTAGGGTTGGAGTTTGGCCAAATGTTCAATCGCTTTGGCAGTAAAGTAACCTTGCTCGACACAAACGAAACGTTGTTAAAGCGAGAAGACCGCGACATTGCAGATTGCCTGTGCTCTATTTTACAGAACGAAGGAATGACATTGCATTGCAAGGCATTGGTAAACAAGTTTGAAAAAGGCAGTAAGGAAATTACAGCACTGATTACAGTTGACGGCAAACCGCTGGAGCTGGCATGCTCTCATGTTTTACTGGCCGCAGGCCGTACGCCGCAAACAAAAGATCTGCAGTTATCACTTACAGGCGTAACAACAAACGAAAAAGGTTTTATACAAGTGAATGAACACCTGGAAACGAACCAGCCGGGCATTTATGCTTTGGGCGATGTAAAGGGTGGCCCGGCATTTACCCATATATCGTACAACGACCACCTGGTAGTGTACAAGAATATTGTGGAGAAAGCAGGTATTTCCATTAAAGACCGAATGGTGCCTTATTGCATGTTTACCGATCCGCAACTGGGTAGGATTGGGATAACAGAAGCAGAAGCAAAAAAGAAAGGCATCGAATATAAAGTGGCTACGCTTGGTATGAACAAGGTTGCCAGGGGTATTGAAACCGGGGAAACACTGGGTATGATGAAAGCAATTGTAGACGTAACTACCAAACAAATTTTAGGTGCAGCAATTATAGGCGAGCAGGGCGGCGAAGTGATGTCGGTAATTCAAATGGCGATGATGGGGAATTTTACTTACGAGCAAATACGAGATGGAATTTTTGCGCATCCCCTGTACGCAGAATCCCTCAATAATCTTTTTTTTAATTTAAAGTAATTTTTAGGTGAGGTTTTATCGCAAAGCCGCTTTGGTAAACAAGATGCCAATTGAGACAATTGCACAAAGGAGTTTCGATAACCCAGAATTAAAATAACACTCAACCGATCTGATCATCCGGGCGGGCAAGGATGTTGCTATAAGATTTAAAAGCTGGTTACCACACCCTTTTTATAAACCTGTATTATAGGTTTTGCTTAACGTAGTTGCCTGAATGAATTAATTTACACACCTACCCCGTACCCAATGATTGAACTGAAAAACGTAAGCAAATTTTATAAAACGGTTAAGGCAGTTAACGATGTTTCGTTTAATGTTGAAGAGGGGCAAACAGTTATTTTATTGGGCACCAGCGGCTGTGGTAAAACAACCACGTTGCGTATGGTAAATCGCCTGGTGGAACCCACAGAAGGAACCATTTTTGTAAATGGAAAAAACATACAAGCGCAACAGGAGCAGGAATTACGAAGAGGCATAGGATATGTATTGCAACACACCGGCTTATTTCCCCATTATACCATTGCTGAAAACATTGCCATAGTCCCCCGCCTGATGCAATGGAATGAACAAAAAATTACCGAACGCACCAGGGAGTTGCTCGAAAAACTTCAGCTTGACCCCGACAAATATTTTCACTTGTACCCGGATCAGTTAAGCGGCGGCCAGCAACAACGTATTGGCCTGGCAAGAGCACTGGCAGCAAATCCACCTGTACTTTTGATGGACGAACCTTTTGGAGCCCTGGACCCCGTTACAAGAGCCGGTATTAGAAAAGAGTTTATGAACCTGGACGAACTGAAACGAAAAACCATTTTAATGGTTACACACGATGTGCAGGAAGCATTTGAAATGGCTGATATTATTTGCCTGATGGACAAGGGAAATTTGGTGCAAATGGGCAAGCCCACTGAACTACTCTTTAATCCTGCAAATGATTTTGTAAAGAATTTTTTTAGCGATCAGCGTTTTCTTTTAGGTCTTCAGTCCATTACTTTAAACGATGTGTGGCATAACCTAAAAGAAGCTCCCGCCAACGAAAAAGCTTACGCCGTTGATCCTGCATCCAATCTTTTGGAAGTTTTGGAAATGTTATCCTCAAACAATTCTTCCATCACAAACTATGTTGCGCAAAATGGCAAGGGTTCAAAGAGCGTAACACTGCCTGTTATCCTCTCCGCTTTTTCAGCCTATAAAACAATGGAAGGTCATGGATGAAAGACAACAAAGCCTATGGAGTTTTATGTGGCAGCAACACGATAAGTTGCTCGATCAAACATTGGCACATATTGGACTAACATTTACAAGCCTGCTGCTCTCGGTAATCATTGGTATTCCGCTGGGTATTTGGATAGCACGAAAAAGACAATGGAGTAGTTGGGTGCTGGGTATTGCAGGCGTACTGCAAACCATACCCAGCATTGCACTGTTGGGCTTTATGATACCCCTTTTGGGCATAGGTGCCAAACCTGCAATTGTTGCACTGATGTTGTATGCTTTTTTGCCTATCATTCGCAACACCTTTACGGGTATTATCCAGGTTAACAGTTCGGTAGTTGACGCTGCAAAAGGTATGGGCATGAGCCCTTCTCAAATTTTATTTAAGGTAGAGTTACCGCTGGCATTGCCGGTAATCTTAGCCGGCATTCGTACGGCTACGGTAATAAATGTAGGCGTGGCTACACTGGCAGCTTACATTGCTGCGGGTGGCCTGGGCGAATTTATATTTGGAGGCATTGCGCTTAACAACAGTAACATGATTCTTGCAGGAGCAATTCCGGCTGCATTGCTGGCAATCGTGTTCGACTTTGCTTTGTCGAAAGTTCAAAATATACAATTTAAAAAAAGGCGTTCGGGTATCGTTGCCATTCCGTTGATCCTTATATTATTTTCTTCGTTTTACTTATTGCCCTCGGCATTGGGCAGTAGTATGCTGGCAGGTTTTACTCCGGAGTTTATGGGCCGAAGCGATGGATACCTCGGCCTGAAAGATAAATATGGTTTAAAGATCAGGACCGTGGTCATCAGCGATGCTGTTATGTACAAGGCAGCCTTTGAAAAACAACTGGATGTGATTAGTGGCTACAGCACCGATGGACGTTTAAAGGCATTCAACCTGGTGGTTTTAAAAGACGATAAGACCATCTTTCCGCCCTATTATGCTGCCCCGGTTGTAAGGCACGAGGTTTTAATGAAGTACCCTGAAGTGGCTGCAACACTCAATCGTTTGTCCGGTTTGATCAACGATTCAATCATGACCGAGTTAAACTACCGGGTTGATTACCTAAAACAAACTCCTGAAGTAGTTGCCACCAATTTTTTGGCAAGTAAAAATTTGCTACAGCCTTCACGCAATGGCAATAAGGCAACCATACGTATGGGGAGTAAAATTTTTGGAGAACAATACATTTTATTACACATGTATAGCCTGTTGTTAAAAGGATATACCGATTTTAATGTGGAAACCAAAACAGGATTGGGTGGCACAAAAATTTGTTTTGATGCATTGCTGAATAACCAGATTGATCTGTATCCTGAATATACCGGCACAGGCTTGTTGGTTATTTTGAACCCGAAAAAGGAGGAAGTTGACAAAATAATCGGCAGCAAAGAACAGGTGTACGATTTTGTAAAGAACGAATTTAAAAAGCGCTATCAGTTAGATTGGTTACAACCGATTGGCTTTAATAATGCCTATGCTTTAATGATGCGAAAAACACAGGCCGAAGAAAAACACATTACCACCATCTCTGATCTTGCCCGCGTAATTGATGAGGGAAAGTAACTTTTTATAGCTGTCCATTTTGCAATTCAACCTATTTCAAAAAAAGACACCAGCACGTTTATTATGAGTTCATTGTTAGAAAAATATAAAGAGATAAGGCAACACTCCGAAGAGATTTGTGGACCCTTGCAAAAGGAAGATTATGTAGTGCAGCCTGTGGTGGATGTTAGTCCGCCCAAATGGCACATTGGCCACACCACCTGGTTCTTCGAAACGTTCATTTTAAAAAATTATGCTGAAGGATACAAAGAATATAACCCTGACTATAATTATGTTTTCAACAGCTATTATGAAACCGTAGGTGCAAGAGTTGTGCGTACCGACCGGGGCAACCTTAGCAGACCAACTGTAGACGAAGTGTATGCGTACCGCAGGTATGTGGATGAAGCCATGCATGCTTTTTTATCCGGGCCAATACCTGCAGCATTGCATCCTGTACTAACACTGGGTCTTAACCACGAGCAGCAGCACCAGGAACTGCTGATGACTGATATAAAATACATTTTAGGCAACAACCCCCTGCTGCCGGCTTATAAGACCGAAAGCACTCATGGCAGTAACAAAGCCCATTCTTCAAACTTTATACCTGTGCCCGGGGGCATTTATGAGATAGGATATTCTGGCAATGACTTTTGTTTTGACAATGAGCTGGGACGTCATAAGGTTTACCTGGAGCCATACAGCATAGCTGAAACCCTGGTGACCAATGGAGAATACCTTGAATTTATTAATGCCGGTGGCTATAAAAACTTTACATACTGGCATGCAGAAGGATGGGATTGGGTAAAGAACAATGCTATACAATCGCCCATGTATTGGCATTTGCCTGATGGCAAATGGTGGTCTTACACGTTGCAAGGTTTGGTTGAATTGGATATCAATGAAACCCTAAACCATATCAGCTTTTATGAAGCAGCAGCCTATGCAGCATGGAAAGGAAAGCGTTTGCCTACTGAGTTTGAATGGGAGGTTGCTGCAACCCAATTTGAATGGGGCAGTCGCTGGGAGTGGACCGAAAGCGCTTACCTGCCTTACCCTGGTTTTACAAAGGCACCCGGTGCAATTGGTGAGTATAATGGCAAGTTTATGGTCAATCAAAAAGTTTTGCGTGGCGCATCCGAGGCCACCCCTGCCGGGCACAGCCGCATTACCTACCGCAACTTTTTTCATCCACATTTACGCTGGCAGTATACCGGCATTCGTTTAGCACAATAAAATTTTATGAACCAGTTTTTACATGATGTAATCAAGGGGCTTTCAGCTCCAAAAAAATACCTGGAGTCAAAATATTTTTATGACGCGACCGGAGACGAATTGTTCAGGCAGATCATGGCATGCGACGACTATTACCTGACCAATTGCGAGATGGAAATTTTTACCTCTCAAACAGCAGAACTTGCTGCATGTTTTACCAACCGCTTACCCGAATTTGATGTGGTGGAGTTAGGTGCCGGTGATGCTACCAAATCGGTGCACCTGTTAAAAGAGCTGGTAGATAACAACGTGCCCTTTACCTACTACCCTGTCGATATATCAACCGACGTGATTTCGCTGCTTCACCGCGAACTGCCAAAGCAGTTGCCCGGTCTAAATATCCAGGGCTTAAATGGCGAGTATTTTAATATGCTTACCAAGGCTAAAACATTATCGGACAGAATAAAAGTGGTATTGTTTTTAGGATCAAACATTGGCAACATTCCTTTGGAGGATGCAACACACTTTTGCCGGCAATTAAGAGACAACCTGTTGCCCGGTGATCTGATGCTGATTGGTTTCGACCTGCAAAAAGATCCTCAAATCATATTGAACGCGTACAATGATCGCGAAGGGTATACCCGCCGGTTTAATAGTAACCTGTTGGAACGAATCAATAGAGAGCTAAGTGGAAATTTTGATGTCAGCCAATTCCTGCATTACCCAACGTACGATCCTGGAACAGGCGCCTGCAAAAGCTATTTGGTTAGCCTGCAGGATCAACAAGCAGAAGTGGCAGACCACAGCTTTAACTTTCATAAGTATGAGCCCATCTTCATGGAAGTATCTCAAAAATATACAGTTGCCCAAATAGAAGACCTGGTCGTTTTAAGTGGTTTTAAAACCATCCACCAATTCTTCGATTCAAAAAGCTGGTTTGTTGATGCGGTTTGGGAGTGTGTGTAAAGGAAAAATCAATCAGCCTGGCCTTTAACTACCCACTAATTCATCTTCACTTCAATGGGTGTATTATAGGCTGTTTCAACCCACTTTTGCATTTCAGTATTGCTTAACCATTTTTGAAACAAGCGATTAGACAATACTGTATTAAGACCTGTGGAAAAAGCCCAGCCCGGTATGTTGTTGACAAAGCGAAAGATCTTTTCTTCGCGGCCCAAACGCTTATGAATTTCGCGGTCGTATTGGGTAAACATGTGTGCGCCAAAATCATTTTTTTCCAACGCACGTTGTATAAATTTTGATGCTGTGTAAGCTGATAACATACCTGAGCCAATACCTTCGCCTGAAGTAGGACAAACAATGGAGGCCGCATCTCCCAACAACATCCATCCATCTCCATGAGCCTTACGGCGGCTGCCCGACATAGGTACACCCCACCCTTTCACCGTTTCCTGTGCCGTAGCATTTTTGAAACGCTCTGCTAAGTATGGATCGGTTTTAATTAATTCTTCAAAAGCTTTTCGAACATTAATATTCTTCTTCGCTATGTAATTACTGGCCATACCATAGCCCACATTTGCTTCGCCATTTGGCAAAGGAAATATCCAGAAATACGATAACGGTAAGCTCCTGGGAAAGTACACTTCTATCAGGTTGTCTTTGTGCAACCCCTGCACGCCTTTCCAGTATTGACGCACCGCACCGGCATAATTGTTCCGGTCAATTTTTCGCTCTCCTACATGTCGTAACACCACTGAATGATCGCCATCGGCACCAACCAAAAATGTGCATTTAATTTCAACAGGCTGTCCGTTTGAAGTTCCATTTAGAAGCCAGCCATCCTGCTGTTTCGCAATTTTGTCAATGCGTGTTTTCAACCTTACATCAGCAATACTTTTATCTACTTTGCCCAATAGTAAATTGTCAAAATCACTTCGCTTGCTTACAAAAAAAATGGGTTTGTTACCATTACTTTTTTGCCTGCTTGCCGCATTTCTAACAATGTCAACCTGCTTTCCATTGGGCAAAATAAAACGCATCCCTTCCGACGAAGTAAAACCATTGCCACCGTTCATTAATTCGTTGGTTACAATATTCGGATCAATGTGGTTTAGCACACGAACCACATTTAAATCAAGCCCATCGCCGCATACTTTATCCCTGGGAAATTCTGCTGCATCAACTATTACATGAGGGATGCCCATCTTACCTAAAAAAATGCTAAGCGTTGCTCCTGCCGGCCCTGCACCCACTATACATATTTTGGTATTTATATTTTCTATTGTCATATCTAATTACATAGGTTAAACACTGAACGCTGAAGGCTGAACGCTGAAACAGAACTCAAAAGGCCGAAGGCTGAAAGCTGATGATTTGAGGGTAATGTGTTTTCTGTCATCCGTCATCTATCATCTCTCAACTTTTAGACAACCAACAACGAACATCCACCAACCATTTTCAGCAAACACCAACCATCAAAGGGCTTTTCAACAACCATTCACAACAACAAGCAATTCGCTTTCTGTCATCCGTCATCTGTCAACTTCTAAACAACCACCAACGAACAACCACCAACTGGCTTCAACAACCACCAACGATTTCACAACCACCAACGGACTTTATCAACCACCAACCTCTTATTGTTATTTCAACACCCACATTGTGCCGTTGCGTTGGTAAGCTATCAATCCTTTTGATTTTGCAAAGTATACTTTGGTAATTCCGCCTGTGGGGCAATTGTCGGTTGCCGAACATTCCAGCGCCAGAACCGAAGAAAAAGTTATGCCCTCAAAAGTAGCCGACACATCAAACCTTTTGTTGGTTGTCGGGTCGATGAGTATATTTTTTGAATCATAAAAAATCAGGTTGGTGTATTTGGTAAATATCCTCAACTCGTCCTGCATACCTACCTGTGTTCTTATAATATCATTCGACTTTTTATCATAAAAATTTATTCTGATAAACTGCCCTCTGGTAGACGGGCACTTATCTCCCGTCCATACACTGTCGTCGCCAATATAAAAGTTCAGCAAATCAATGGTGTCTCTTACCCGTGCTCCATTTTCAAACACAAGACTCTTGTTATTGCTGTAGGGCAACCATTGTTTAGCGCCGGAAGTTAGTACCTGGTATTGGGGAGAATTAGGGCAGGCTTCATTCTTACTTTTAACACATGCAAAAAGAAAAAAAGCCGCAACAATGGGGATGTATTTCAAGGTAAAATAGTTGAGTAACGGATTAAAGTCTCAAATATAAACTGTATAAGAAAAACTTGAAGCGGAAAAATGAAACCGTCTGGTGTGAGGTGGAAACTGTATTATAACTCAAGGTTCTTAATGCATTTAAAATAATACTGTATCTGGCGTGCAGCTGCATTGCTTTCTTTAAAGTCTGCCGCATTGCCCTTGCCTATAATATTTATTGATACAATACTTTTAGTGACAAGTGCTTCTACCTCGCTGGCGGAGGTATTATCGTACATAGAAGACTGAAAATTTCCCGTACAATTACCGATGTTGCTGGCCTTTAATGTTATAGAAGATTTATCGTTGAATTGTATGACAGCCGAAGTGGCATTGTCTACACAAAACATTTGCTCAGAGGTAACCACAACAGAAAAAATAATGGAGTGGCCCGTTTTATAAAAATGAAGGTCCATTTTATTGGTACCATTCGTTACCTGCAATACAGGGGTATAGGCAATTTTTGTATTGGCAAGTTTATCTGTTACGATTTTTAGTTTGCATGGATTGCTTTGGGAGCTTGAAAACAAAGGATGGAAAAATGCAAGCAGACTGATCAAAAAAAGTTTCATTGTAGCAACAGAAGTTTTAGTTAATAATAATTACGCGATCACCAGGCTTTGAATTGATTTTTAATATTCCTGATTAGCAAAACAAAATCGTGATACGGCAGGACTGAAAATATTGAACTAAAACAAATGATGTTAAGGGTACAATTATAATAAAAAAATCCTCAACATAAAACCAAGTTAGCTAAACAAAAAATAAGTTGGCTAAGAAGCTGTCTAAAAATGATGTTTTATAATACCAACAGCAGTTTTCCATAGCTTCATTCTTGCCATAGTTTACCCTGAGCTTGTCGCAGGGCTTCGTTCACAGGCAAGTTTTCATAGCGGCGTGGCGGTTTACCTGCCTGCCCCGGTTTTCCGGGGAGCTTGTCGAAGCGTCGCAATCACTTCATCTATGGTAAACATGGCATCTTCAGCTTCAAATCAAAGTTTCAAATAAAATTTAAACAGCTTCTAAAAGAAAGGGTAAATTTTTTATTTGTAAACCGGAAGTTATAATGAGTGTAGTTGTGTAAGGAGAATAAAAGCGGATATTTTAAATATCCACTACGGTCGCCATTACTTGTTCGTCTTTGGTGTAGACACAAACCAGGTGTTTTTGATCTATCACTTTTATAGAAGGCTGGCTTCCTTTACCCAATACTTTTTTCGATCCGCCTTCATCGGTAATAACGATCTCCCCATTTTCAATCCAGGCAAAATATTGTTTACCGCTTATTGCATCAATAATACAGCCTTTGCCTTCGCCCACCAATTGCTCGGGCTTACCAGGCGTAGCCGTGTAAATTTTACCTTCCCTTCTCCAAATGGTGGTCACTTCACTTTTACCAGTCATTGCAAAAGCACCTCCATCCATAGGGCAGCCATTCAACTTCCAGTTTCCGGTTCCCAATTTCTCAGCCTTGCCCCAATGTTTACCCATATCGCCGGACTGAATAAGGTACAGGTCACGATTGCCTTTAAGAATGTTCCTAAACATGACAAACACTTTGTTGCCGCTTACCAGCACCGAAGGCTTGCAACATTCGCAGACTGTTTTCCCGGGAGAAATATAAACAGGAATATTTTTCGACCATGTTTTGCCACCATCAAACGAGGCAGCTCCATAAATTTTGTTGCGCCGGTTGCCTCTTACATCCAGCCAAACGGCAAAGGCATTTTGTTTATCGGCACTAAGGCTCATCAGCCCTTCTTTAGCTATGGTATCGGCGTCGTTTACTCTTGCAGCACGTGTCCATTGCTGTTGCTTTTTAGTATAGCTAAAAATATTTCCTTCGTCGTTGGCGGCTGTTACTACAAGACCATTTGCTGTAGCTGCTATTTGCGGGCCTCTTGTATGCGAGGAGGCTAAACCAGGAAGTATGGTTATTAATTTGGGAGCAGAAAAAGTGCCGCCTTTATCGGCGGAGCTTGAAAACCACAGGCTGTCTTCCCGTCCATAGACAACGTTCAACACACCCGATTGATCCATTACCATTGCCGGCATTTGACCATTGCCTATTTTACTGGTTTGCTGTGCGTTTGCGCTGGAAAAACAGAAAATAGCCAGCATCATTATTATAACAAAGAAGGTCGGTTTGGGAGTTGCCATATCATCTATGTATTGTAGGTAAAGAAAATATGCCACGAATGCACCAATAAATTCTTCCATCATTCGTGCATTCGTGGCAAATTTTGTTGCAGACCCTTAATGCCCGGCCCTTATATAACTCCATCCTTTTTCCTGCCTATCTGCCAATTCAATTATGGCTACAGGTACAACTATGGCTGAAGGAATAAGATCTTCTTTTTTAATGTTATAACGGTTCATCGAATTGTTGCAGGCGGCGAGTATAACCCCTTTGTTATTAACCAGGTCGTCCAGCTTGTCTTTAAAAGCTGTGGTGCTTTTTACCAGGTTAAAAATGGCTTTACCATGAAATACCACTTCAACGTTGGTGCCGGGTGAATTTTTCAACACATTGTTGATTTGGCGAATTATGCCAGTTTGATCGGCAGTATCACTACTGGCAAAATCAAAAACTATTTTATACTGTTTACCCTGTGCCTTTACATTAGCAAATACCAGGATTGCTACAAAGACCGCTAGAAGCTTTTTCATGTATAAATTTTTAAAAGATAGATAGCAATGTTATTGCATAAATATGAGTTTATCAGTTAAAATTACTGAGGCAATTTCTCTCTGATAAACCCATAAAACCAGGTACCTGCAATGGCGCTGACAATCACTACAATAACTGCTATTGCCCCGGTACCTACCTGTGCAAATAAGGGCCCCGGGCAAGCACCGGTTAATGCCCAACCAAACCCAAATAGCAAACCTCCGATAATCTGTCCCTTATTAAATTTCTTGGGATGAAAAACGATTGCCTCGCCATCTATGGTTTTGATGTTAAACTTTTTTATAAGAAACACAGACAGCATGCCCACCACTACCGCAGTTCCAATTACACCATACATGTGAAAACTCTGTAGCCTGAACATTTCCTGTATGCGAAACCATGAAATGACTTCTGCTTTTACAAATACGATCCCAAATAGTACGCCTACAACTGCATACTTTAGATTATCCCATAACGGGTGGGGCGTTTTAGAATCATTGCCCTCAAGTTCGTTTAGCGAATCAACTTCAAAGTCAGTATTAACCTGCCTCGGTAACTTGTTAATTATACTGGTATTTTCTGGTATTAATGAGCTATAGGTATTCTCCATAAATAAAGCTTATAAATTTAAAATGAAGGGTAAAAAGAAGTTGGACATTATTATTCCACCAACCATAAAACTGATGGTGGCAATTAAGGAGGGAACCTGCAAATTGCTTAAACCCATAATGGAATGACCGCTGGTACACCCACCGGCATAGCGGGTACCAAAGCCTACCAAAAAGCCACCGCCTATCATCATAATTAAGCCTCGCAAGGTTAACAACGATTCAAAAGAAAATAACTGAAGGGGCACCATGTTACTGTAATCTGTAATACCAGCATTGACCAGGTCGGCAGCCAGCTTTGGGTTGACTACAGCAGGCGAAGGATCTTTTAACCAGGTGGCTGCAATAACGGCCCCAATAAAAATTCCACCTACAAAAAAGAAATTCCATATCTCCTTTTTCCAATCGTATTTAAAGAAGTCAATATTTGCGGGGAAACATGCAGCACATACATGCCTTAGGTTTGCCGATATACCAAAATGCCTGTTACCCAAAATCAGTAGGGCTGGCACAATTAAACCAATTAATATGCCGGCAACATACCACGACCAGGGTTGTTTTAATAGCTCCATCATTGCAATTTTTTAGGAGGTAAAGGTCATAAAATTAAGCTTGCCGGTGGGTGACAATTATCACGAAGAGAAAAACATCGATCATTTCTAAGGGGCCGCCCCTCCGGGGCGGATAATATTTTTTTGTTAACGGCTCTACAGAGAGGTTGCTCCTCCGGAGCATATTAAATCGCACGTACACTGAACCGGCAAAAGCCCGAAGGGCTTCGATATAAATACCCCAAGTATAGCTTGGGAGATGATGTGGAAAGGAGATTTTTACAACCCTTAAAAGGTGAAGCCCTCCGAAATCATTGAGGTCTTCACAATAATTTTTTACCAAAAGGTTGCTCCTCCGGAGCATATTAAATCGCCAGTACACTGAACCGGCAAAAGCCCGAGGGGCTTCGATATAAATACCTTAAGTATAGCTTGGGAGATGATGTGGAAAGGAGATTTTTACAACCCTTAAAAGGTGAAGCCCTCCGAAATCATTGAGGTCTTCACAATAATTTTTTACCAAAAGGTTGCTCCTCCGGAGCATATTAAATC
>JAJAYD010000228.1 GCA_026786345.1 Chitinophagaceae bacterium | reverse complement strand
TTCAAAAATCAGTTGAAAGAACTGCACCAGCCGAAGAAAGAATCATTAAAATAAGGGTCAGTACAATAGGCAACTGATAAAAAACAAACAATTGCACCAGGATTATCCGAAGTGAAGGAAAAGGGTGCAGAAGTTCCTGTGAAAGCTTTTGGAAAAAGGAGTGCTGCGAAGAGAACTGCTACAAAAAAAGCCGCCATTAAGAATGCAGCGCCTCCAAGAAAAACTACTGCAAAAAAATAAGTTTACTATGATAATTTGTCAAAACAGGAATTAAGGTCAATCGCTTCGGATAATATTGCTTTAAAAAGGTCTCCTTTCTCTTTAAGCCTTTGCTCAATGGTATGTATGGTAAAGGCTGAGGGATGCAGCCCTTTTTTTACTTCTTTCCAATCAAGTGGGGTGGAAACTGTAGCACCCGGCTTAGGCCTTACACTATAAACAGAAGCAATGGTTTGCCCCCTCCTGTTTTGTAAATAATCCATGTAGATTTGGTTCTTGCTTCGCTTACTTAGGCTGCGTTCCAGTGTAGTTATCTTAGGCAACTTTTCATTTACCAGCATACAGATCAGGTATGCAAAATCCTTTACCTGGTCATAGGTATATTTTTTACCGGTAGGCACATACACATGCAATCCTGATGATCCGGATGTTTTGCAATAAGCCGTTGCACCCGCCCTATCCAATACTTCCTTAGTTGCATTGGCTGCTTCAATAACGTCTTCAAAAGTATTATTGTCCGAAGGATCAATATCAATAATCAGGTAGTCAGGATAATCCAATTTTTTGACCGTAGAATGCCAGGGATTTATTTCGATACAACCCAAATTAGCCATGTATAATAACGTTGCCTTGTTGTTACAAAGCAAATAGTCAATCTGTTTACTACTTGCACCTACCCCGGATTCTATCTCTATACTTTTAACCCATGCAGGCGCATCTTCACCAGCATTTTTATGAAAAAAACCTTGTTCGTTTATTCCATTGGGCGTTCTGAATAAAGACTCTGGCCGGTCTTTTAAATAGGGTAAAATGTAGTCAGCCATCCTATCATAATAGTCTATCACATCCCCTTTGGTTATACCATCATCGGGAAAGAAAATTTTTGTTCGATTGGTGGTCTTTACAGAAGTCCTTCCAAAAACATACGTTTTTTCCTTTTCGTTGGCTACAACATCCGACTGCTCCTTTTTTTCACCTGCCGTATCAGAAGATGGTTTATTTGCTGCTGCTTTTTTAGTGGTTTTCTTCGCTCCTTTCATACCAGGTGATTGAATTTGGTTTTGTTCCACTTCATCAGCTTTTTTGTCTTGCCTCAGTCGTAGAAAAATGGGGTGCCTCATTTTACCATCCCTTGTCCACTCGGTAAACTTTAGTTCGCACACGTATATAGGTGCCACCCATGTAACGGGCATGTTGGTTTTTACTCTTTCATCAAAGGGAGATTGAGGTTGAATAATGGGAACCAGTTTTTCATGCATTTCTTTCAAAGACTGCTCATTAAAACCAGAGCCCGTATGACCTGCATACACAAGTGTCCCATCTTTTTTAATACCCAGCACAAGCGCACCAAAATACTTTCTTCCTCCACGTGGCTCAGTAAACCCTGCAATAATCGCATCGTCTGATTTGTGGTGCTTTATCTTAAGCCATTCATTGGTTCTCTTACCAGGATAATACAAACTATCTGTTTTCTTAGCCATTATTCCTTCAAGGTCTTTCTGCCTGGCTACTTCAAAAAACGCTTCTCCTTCTTCAACTATATGATCAGAAAACTTTACAACTTCATTTGCATTAAGTAATGCTGCTAATTGCTTTTTTCTTTCCACCAAAGGCAGGTTATACAAATCCTTATTGTTGAGACGAAGCAGGTCGAAAGCATAATATAAAATTGGATAGTTTGTATTATCAGCATAATGCTGCAGCTTTTGAAAATCAGGTTTTCCTTCTTCATTCATCACCACAATTTCACCATCGAACACTGCTTTGATCTTGAGTTTTTGCAGGGCTTCAAAAACAACCGGGTAGGCAGCCTCAAACGAATTGCCATTACGTGAGTATAGTTTTACTTTTCCCTTATCAAGCTCTGCAATAGCACGGTATCCATCCCACTTAATTTCGTACAACCAATTTTTGTCGGAGAAAGCCATAGACGTTTCCTTAGCCAGCATGGCAGGTATAAAATTGCCTATTTTTTTTTGAGCAACCGGTTTACTAATAAATGTTTTAGTTGTGGTCAGGACTTTTTTTTTGGAAGGTGTATTTTCCTTAAGCCACTTATTAATGGGCGAACTTTTGGTAGTTAATAATTCGCTGTCATATACTTCGTCTGTTGCATATTGGTCACGGTGTTTTATAACAGCCAACTGTTATCTTCCTTACCTTTAAGTTTTATCAAAGCAAATTCGCCCTTCAGCTTTTTTCCTTTCATGGCAAACTTCAGGTTACCATTTTTTAAGCTTTGGAGTAATCTCTTCTCATTAATTTTTTCATGTTCCGGGTTTACACCGCTGTAGGTGCCCATATCCCAAATTTCAACTATACCTGCTCCATAATTTCCTTCGGGAATAATACCGGTAAAATCTTTATAATCGTATGGATGATCTTCCACCATCATGGCCAGCCTTTTGTCGCCGGGGTTCATTGAGGGTCCTTTTGGAACTGCCCAGCTTTTTAAAACGCCTTCCATTTCTAACCGAAAATCGTAATGCAGCCTCGATGCTTTATGTCTCTGAATTACAAATGAAAGCTCCTTTTGAGCTCCCTTTTTTTTATTGCCTTCCGGTTCAGGGGAATTGGTAAAGGCTCGTTTTTTTTTATAGGTAACCAAACTCATATAACTGGCGGTTTATTTAGTAAGTATGTTTGGTTTTACGAGGCCTTTTTCTTTTTAGCCGGGGTGGCGCTCAGGCTTGCTTTCAATTGCGACATCAGGTCTTCTTTAGCGCTATGCACCACACGCAGTTTCGGTTTTGCTATCTTCTGTCCTTTTGACTTGGCTTCAATAACTGATAGTAACTGGGCAGTATAGGTGTCTTTGTATCCTGAAATATCAAACTTACCCGAAAGCTGGTTAATCAGGCTTACAGCCATCTCCAATTCTCCTTTTTTTATCTCAGGCTTTTCGGGTAAGTGAAGTTCTGAGTGATCTCTAATCTCTTCAGCGAAGCGAATTTTATTTAAGACAATCACATCAGGGGTTGACCGTAGAATGGCAAGGCTTTCCTTGTTACGCATTACAAAAGTGGCAATGCCAACTTTGCCTGTTTTTTTTAATGCCTCACGTAATAATGCGTAGGCCCGTGTTCCCGATTTATCCGGCTCCAGGTAATAAGGCGTTTCAAAATAAATACTGTCAATTTCTTCCTCATCAACAAAGTCCGAAATTTCGATGGTCATTGTTTTTTTAGCATTGGCGCTTTCAAAATCTTTGTCGTCGAGTATTACATAATCGTCACCGGTTTTGTAACCTTTTACAATATGCTCCCAGGTAACTTCCTTGCCGGTTTTTTCGTTTACCCGCTTATATTTAATTTTTGAGTGATCGCCTTTGTCGAGCATGTCGAGGCTTATCTCGCTCCGCTCTGTTGCGCTATACAGTTTAACGGGGATGTTAACTAACCCAAATCCTATCGCCCCTGTCCAGATCGGTCGCATATTATTCGATTTTTATAAAGTGAGCAATACAATACTTTTTTTAATGAATGAAGGCTATCCATTTACAATTTCACCACCATTGGAGTGAATACCCTGACCTGTTAAATAGCCAGCATCGCTGCATACTAAATACGAGTAAACAGGGGCAACCTCCGCAGGTTCATCTGCCCTTTTCGTTGGTACATCGCCGTCATGTTTTGCTACCTTTTAAGGTTTAAAACTTGCAGCTATAAATGGTGTCCATATCGGGCCGGGTGCAACGGCATTAATCCTTATTTGCTTTTCTACAAGGTTTGCGAATGGTTTTGCTTGCAGCTCCTTTTTGCATCCGATTATTTTATCGAACATCTAAAGTATTATGCCGTTGATTATAGCTACAAAAGGTAAAATTTATATTGCTAAGCAACATTAATGCGAGGAAAATCCTCTACAAACAAACAGCATTTTCCGTAGTCATATAAATGCAAGAATGTACGTCAGGCAGTTAAGGTAACCAGCAAGGTTTTTACAAATAATATGAACAGAAACGACTTTGAAGATATTTTGCTAAACCTAAACTTATTGAGATTGCTCTTGTTACAGCTTACAAACATGTCGGTATCTAATAATTTATAGTGGCAGTTTATCAATCTGTTATATTGGTGTGTTTTAAAGTTCATTTTCTTTTTAATGGCATGATTTTGCAAATAGTTATTTAAAAGTTTCTTATTACTAAAAAACCTAAACAATGAATACCTCAGCCAGCAATCCCGTGTCGGCGTTTGGATCGGACATTAACGAAACCATTAGCTTTATGGCGGATAACTATTATAACCAAATTTCGTTTGCCGCTCCAATAGATGACGATGACGATCTTGATGAAGATGATGAGGAGGATGATGTTTTATTAGATGATGATATAGAAGCGGACGCTGATGCTATACCTGATGAAATTGTAACCCCTGACGATGGCGAGGGACCAGAAGACGATCTTGATCTTGATTTAGATGCGGATGATGATGAAGACGAAGACGAAGACGAAGATTTACTCTAAGTCTCATAAAAAGCCGCTATACGCTAGTTTCGATCTTGTTGCTTTTTTGTTTAAACCTGTATTTTATTTTGATCAATTGAGGCTATTGGTTAATAGCTTTAATGCCTGGTTGGTATTACCAGCCTACATTTAGTAGGTTCACTTTTTTCACAGATTATTCTTTAGTTACAAAGTAACTCGTAGAAGCAAAAGTCAGATATTACTATCTGACTTTTTGCCAATTAAAATCGTTCAGAAATTCGCAGTTGTTAGTCCTCCTGTTCTGCTGCTACGTTAATATGAGTTTCAGCAATCTGTGTTAACAACATATCTGTATCCTTCTCTTCCTGCAAGGTTTGCCCTAATAATTCTTTTGCATCGACGCGGCCTAAGGTTTTGGCCAATTGAGCCAGGCCACCATAGGTAGCAATTTCGTAGTGCTCCACTTTTTGAGCAGCCATAATAAGAGCCACATCTCTTGTTAAGCTACCAGCTTCTGTTTCCTCAATAATACCTTCCGACTCTTTGATCAAACCTTCCATTGCATCGCATTTTTTAGCTTGCGCTTTTTTTCCCATAATCTCAAATACACTTTCCAGACGGGTGACCTGCTCTTTGGTTTGGGCAAGGTGTTCAACAAATGCTGATTTAAGCTCCTGCGTTGTTGCCGCTTTTTGCATTTTAGGCAGTGCTTTTGTCAAAGCTTTTTCCGCCCAGTAAATATCCTTCAAGCCATCTATAAAGAATTTTTCGAGCAAACCCATTTCCTGTGAGTTTCCATTCACTGATGGTTTATTGATAGAAGCACCGGCGGAGTTTTTTGGCGCAGCCATTGGTGTTGAAGATGGGGAGGAAGTTTTTTTAGCGGTTGATTTTGCCATGATTATTAGTTTAAATAGTAAATGGTTATTTGATGCACAGTCATGTAAATTCAATGCCATAACCATTATACAGGTTGATTATTCAACATGCACATTATTTTCCACATGTAAATTCTTTAATACCATGGATGAGAAAGATGGAGATAGATGATAAACTTTTGAAGGAATAAATTACTGCTTTTCGTGTTTTTGCTCAATAAATTAAAAACTGTAAAAGGGTGCTACCCCGCAAGTGTGGCGGGGCTGGCAGCAACGATGAAAAATTGTGGCATTACTGCCGGGTCCAAAAAAACCAACCCGCTTTTTTACCCCTTGTTCACTGTAATAACAGAACACCATAATTAACTTTTAGCTTGAAGCAACACAAGAAAATAATTAGCCAATTGCCAGGGTGGCAATAACAGCATCAAGGTTGACAGGTCCGTATATGTGGGGAAACAGTTGATTTACTGAAGCAGCCCATTCATATTTAGGTGGATGCACCAGCAACGAAACATCAATCGTTAGTTTTAAAACCGTTTGGCCTTTAAAATAGCGGTCTAATACATTGTTAACCTGCTCATTGGTTGCACAATGAATGAAGCCTTCCTGTTCAAAAGCTGAAGGAACATACAACCCGGTAGCTGCAGCTTTATGCCAATCATTATACCGGGCAATATGGTAAATGAAAGTGGGTTCCAAAATGAGATTACGTTATTTGCCAGATACGTGGAATGTGATTTTCGAGCATAAGCAAATCGGTCAGTACCATTGCTGTTACTGCTTCCAAAACAACGGGTACCCTAAGCGCAATGCACAGGTCGTGCCTGCCCCTTACCGCAAAAGCTTCCACCTGCCCGGTTTGCCAGTTAAGTGTTTGTTGTTCTTTGGGGGTTGAGGAGGTGGGCTTGATAGCTATACGAAAAACAAACTCGTTGCCGTTGGAAATACCACCCACAACACCGCCGGCGTGATTGGTAGCTGTTGCACCTTCCATGTTTTGAATTGCATCGTTGTGTTCGCTGCCAAACATGCGTGCTGAAGCAAAGCCGGTTCCAAATTCAACGCCTCTAACCGCAGGAATGGCAAAAACTGCATGACTTAAAACAGACTCTACTGAATCGAAAAACGGCTCGCCTATGCCCACCGGAAGGCCCAAAACACGGCATTCAACTATTCCACCGACACTATCTTTTGAATCAATCGCTTTTTGAAGCCCTTTTTCAACATCGGGCTCGCCGGCAACTTCGGTTATGGTTGCCTTTACCTGAATGTGATTCATTAATTTTTTTGCTACTACACCCGCTGCGACAAGACAAACAGTAAGTCGTCCGCTAAAATGGCCACCTCCCCTGTAATCTTCGTTACCTCCATATTTTTTGCTGGCCACAAAATCAGCATGTCCCGGCCGGGGTACATCCCTTTGTTTGGCGTAATCGGTGCTGCGGGTATTGTTGTTTTCGAACAGGATAGTAAGGGGTGCACCCGTTGTACGGTCATTAAAAACGCCACTTTTAAAAATGGGAAGATCATCTTCTTTACGTGGGGTAGTACCCTTTGTTCCACCCTTGCGGCGTTCAATATCTGTTGTAAAATCTTCAACTGATAAGGGCAATCCTGCAGGGCATCCGTCAATTACAATACCTACACTTTCGCCATGCGATTCCCCTAAAATATGTACCCTGAATAAGCGGCCTAAACTGTTCAAAAGAAGTATGTTTTATTATGAATAAGAAGGTTTGTCAATTAAATTCAATTTGATTTTCTTTTTAGAGAAATTCTCATTAACAAGAAGCAATACATTTTTTGAATGAAAATCTGAAACTACCATTTCCTTTCTTCGTGTATATAATTGTCAATGGTTGTCCCGTGCCAAATTTCTTTACCCAATCCTTAGATTGATGTCAATTTTATAGAAACATCACTTTTGAAATCTTACTTTTTAAGCAGAAATGATAGCTGCAGTAAAAGAGTTTGTTGTTCATTTTTATCCAGTTTTTCAATCTGCAATAAAATATTTTTTATGTTTAGTGATGCTTCCATCCAGTCAAAGTTAATAAAAGGCAAGAGGTGGTTGACCACTTAAATCAAAACAGACATTTAAAGATTTATAAACTTTTAATGAACCTTTCTTCAATCAAAAGCTAATAAAAACCTGGGCCCCCAACTGTTGTAAATGGTCAAAAAAATCAGGATACGATTTATCGATTGCCTGTGCCTGTTCTATATTAACCACCCCGTTGGACCTAAGTGCTGCAACACCACAAGCCATGGCTATGCGGTGGTCGTGCCTGGAATGCACCGGGGCTGCATGTACTTCCTCTCCTCCTTTTATCAACATCACATTGTCCTGCAAAGTAATTTCAACACCCATTTTGGCAAACTCTTGTTGAAGGGTTAAGCCACGGTCGCTTTCTTTATGCGCCAGCCTGTGTACCCCTTCAATTACCGTTACCCCCTGGCAATAGGTGGCCAGTGCAACCAATGGAGGAAACAGATCGGGGCAGTCGGTTGCATTAAAGTGAAATGCTTTTAAATCGGCGGGGCCAATTTCAATACCATCATCTGTAACCTTTATGTCGGCCCCACAATCTATCAATGCCTGCAATATTGCTTTGTCAGCCTGGGTTGATTGTACATCAAGACCTTTGACAGTTAAAGGACCGGCGATGGCTCCTGCTACCAATAGAAACGCCCCGCCACTCCAGTCGCCTTCTACCGTATAGGTTTGAGGCACATAAGAAACTTCGGTTGGATCAATGGTGAATAATTCATGATTTGTATGGGTGATGGTAACACCAAATGCGTGCATTACCTGGATAGTTAGATCTATGTAAGGCTTGCTTTTTAAATTAGTAACCTTTATGGTGACGGGGTGGGTTGCTGCTGCCCCATAAGCCATTAATAACCCGGTTAAAAATTGTGAACTTAGAGAGCCATCGACCGTTACCTCCACCGGTTGCAACGGACCCTGTATTTGTAAAGGAAGTTTTCCGCTGTTTGATTTTATATTGATATGAAGCGCAGGAAATATCTGATCAAAAAAATCCATTGGGCGATTTAATAAACTACCTGAACCAATAATGGTAATTGGCTGATCGCTTAGTGCGGCTATCGGAGTGAACATTCTTATACCCAGTCCGCTTTCGCCACAATTAATTTCGTTGGTAACCGGTTTTACGCCATTGCTGGTAACGTTTATTGAACCATCAGGGTTGTAGGTAACCTTTGCACCTAATTTTTGAATTACATCCAGTGCAGCCAGGTCATCATTACTTTTTCCGGGTTTAAGAATTGTTGAAGTTCCTTTTGCCAACAAAGCGGCGGCACAAGCCCGTTGCATGCTGCTTTTGCTTGCCGGAGCATCAATTACACCGTTTAGTTTTGATGGGTAAACCTGTACAATCATAGCGTAAAATGTATTGGTTTAAAAGCGTTACAGTTGTTGGATCAAAGTATGTAAATCTTCGAGTGACAACAATTGTACATCGGCTTTGCCTATTTTTTTTAAGAGCACAAAACTGATTTGCCTGCCTGCCTTCTTTTTGTCTTTTAATAAAATATCAAATGCTCTTTCTTTATCGAACTCAAATTGAGGGGGTAAGCCGTACAATTTCAACAGGTTGGTTAGTCTCTCTTTTTCTTTAAATCCATTAAGTTTTTCTGACAAGGTGCCTGCCAAACCCATTCCAATGCTTATAGCATGTCCATGTGGAATCTGGTATAAATTTTCAATGGCATGACCAAGTGTATGACCAAAGTTTAACTGTTTTCTTTCTCCGCTTTCAAACTCATCATTTAATACCACTTTGGTTTTGATCAACACATTTCGTTGAATAAGTTTAGCAAGGGCATTACTATCTTTTTGAAAGGTGGTTAGCCTTGCCTCTTCCAATATCTTAAACATTGGGGCATCTTTAATTGTCGCATGTTTTATAATTTCTGCAAATCCATTTATCCATTCTTCTTTAGGTAAGGTTTTTAATACACTGTAATCAAAAAGAATGAACGAGGGTTGCCTGATCAGTCCCACCATATTTTTATACAAGCCAACATCTACTCCATTTTTACCGCCAACGGATGCATCAACCATAGCCAATATGGATGTAGGTACAAAGCCAAAAGAAATCCCCCTGAGGAAAATGCCTGCCACATAACCCGTAATATCTGTTATTACGCCCCCTCCAATACCTACCAAAGTGGTTTTTCTATCAGCACCTGTCTCAATCAATTGCCGGATGATATTATCGACTGTTGATTGATTTTTATGTGCTTCACCTGCTTTAATTACGATGGTTTTCCATCCCTTGAATCTTTTCTTATGCTTCGAAAAAATGTTCTCATCCGTTAGTAAAACGGTCTGTTCTATAGAAACCAGTTTTTGTAAATGGTCAAAGCCGGCGTTAAAATAATACTTAACCGAAGCTGTAGAAAAAGAAAAGGTTTGTGTATTCATTCTGAATGGTAAAAGCCATGCTGCCTATTTACATTAGTTGCATGAAACGCATTTAATGGAGTTATTTGATAGCCTGAAGAAAGTATAAAATAAAGCCCGGTATGAACACACATACCGGGCTTCTGGTATTAGCTATTCATAATCTTATTCTGGTGATTGATACTCTCCATGTGTACCGCATCGTAATACTTAGTGATGAACTCTTTGCAAAGGCCAAGGTTCTCACCTTTCTTAAATGCTCTTTCCAGTATTTCGTTCCAGCGGTTGGTTTGCAAAATGGTGATGCTGTTATCCTTTTTGTATTCACCAATTTTTTCGGCAATCTTCATACGCTGACCTAATAATTGCATCAGCTCATCGTCGATATGGTTGATTTGATCACTCATTTTTTCAAGCGCAACTACAAATTCTTTTTCATCCGTTGTTTCATGTCTCCACTTGATAGAATCCAGCAGTTCAACCAACTTTGCAGGTGTAACCTGTTGCTTGGCATCGCTCCAGGCATTATCCGGATCAATGTGGCTTTCTATCATCAACCCATCAAAGTCAAGGTCAATAGCTTTTTGAGCAACGGATAGCAATAAGGATCTGTTTCCGCAAATATGGCTTGGATCGTTAATGATCATCAATTCAGGAAAACGACGTTTCATCTCAATGGCTAGGTGCCACATGGGGGCGTTCCTGTATTCTGTATTACCGTAAGAAGAAAAACCACGGTGGATGATGCCTATCTTTTTAATACCTGCTTTGGCAACTCTTTCTACGGCTCCCAACCACAGTTCAAGATCGGGGTTAATGGGGTTTTTAATGAAGACAGGCACATTGGCTCCGCGCAATGCATCGGCTACTTCCTGTACACTAAAAGGGTTTACGGTGGTTCTTGCTCCCAACCATAAAAGGTCAACATCAAAGCTAAGTGCATCTGCTACCTGCTTGGCTGTAGCCACTTCAACTGCAGTAGGCAAGCCGGTAATTTTTTTAGCTTGTAATAACCAGGGCAAGCCTTTCACTCCAATACCTTCAAAACTGCCGGGGCGGGTTCTTGGTTTCCAGATACCTGCACGCAACATATCCACTCTGCCGGTTTCAGCAAGCAGGGTTGCCGTTTTAATCATTTGCTCCTCAGTTTCGGCACTGCAGGGCCCCGAAATAATCAGGGGACGTTTAGCCAGTACATCTTCAATGGATGCCGGTTTATTTAATGTCTGTTCCATAACGTTTTGGTTTTTTATTTTCTATGTTAAGCATTGTTATTTATTTGGAATGAATGAAGACAACACACACACTTCTAAACTCTTAACTTCTGTTTTTACTCTATCTCCTATCTTCTATCTCCTATCTTCTATCTTCTATCTTCTATCTTCTATCTTCTATCTCCTATCTTCTATCTTCTATCTCCTATCTTCTATATTCTATCTCCTATCTTCTAAATCTCCTATCTTCTAAATCTCCTATCTTCTAAATCTCCTACCTTCTACCTTCTACCTCCTACCTTCTACCTTCTACCTCCTATCTCCTCTCCCTCTTACCTGCTATTCGCATCATTCATGCGTATCCTTCTGCCTTTGTACGATTTACCATCCACGGCTTTAATCATTTGGTTAGCTGCCGAACGATCAATCTCCACC